>NZ_JBLYIG010000001.1:0-6151 GCF_049222245.1 Nitrospira sp. BLG_2
CCGAGGAAATCGAGCTGGCCGTATGAGTAAAGTCCCGAGCCTCTCGTACCTCGAGGTGCTTCGGGCTCTGCAGCGAGATGGCTGGGTGATCGTGCGTCAGAAGGGCAGCCACATTCGCGTGCAGAAGCGCCTTCCCGCGGAAGTGGGCAAGATGTTCATACTGCCTTCCTATCCAGCACCTCACGCGATTCAAAAAAGAACTCGTCCTTGTCACTCCATCCAAAAGTGTAAGATGCAAGTCTTGGGGTAGTCTCCTCCTTTGCATGGACGATGACATCAATACGAAACTCTTTACCGTACAAAGTACGCTCAACTACACATTTAAGAGGAATATGAAGTTCGATCCGCTTTCCTGTCACCACCCCAGTGCTCGTCGTATCAACAATTTCACGAACAACCCCCACGTGGTGTGGCTCCCATGGTGCTAAATCTCTAGGAAACGACGATCCTCCAAGGATGAGCGGTCTATAATCTCCCTTTATTGCGATAGCTGGTTGCCCGTTCGCCACTACAACCTTCTCACAGTAGACCTGCACGTCGGTTAATGGAATAGCACTCTCATTTTTGACGACAATAAAGACTCTCCTAAATGTAGAGGAATTTCCTGCATCGTCATGCTGAATGGTAGGAGGGCTTATGCAGGTGTTATCATTGTCGCTGAACCGTATCGACAACTTTGGAGTAATCAAACTGCAAAGCTTAATTTCCAATTCCAGAGCAGCCTCATGCTGCTTAGACCATGCTCGGTATCCTCCCTCAAGAATCAACAGAACCACTCCAATCCATGCAATTGTTGGCCAAGGGATACCAGAAGGGAAAAAGGAACGTATCTCCTGATCCTTATACTGTGGGAAAAACCAATCTCGAACGGTATCGGCATTTCCCAGCAAGGCAAGTAATACTAAGCCAGTCCACCAGAGAGGCCTCATAAAGGCTTCTCTGTAGAAGGGCTGTCGCTTCGTGACCGACTGCCAGGCCGACATAGGCACGCATTATCTATACAGAAATAAGTGCTGTCCAGTTCGTTATATCGCCCAAATGGGATACAGGAATTAACGCCTTTCCTAGGTTCCTACACCAGCCTATATGTAGAATCCATCAGCAACATGTTGCCAATGTATATGAAAAGTAATCCTGCAGCTTAGCACCGATCTTGCTTTTCGATGTAACCGCGTCAAGAGTAAGAGATTGTGCAACGCAAGATCTAGTGGGTTTACTTTTCCAGAGCATTGGATTAAGAAGTTGCACGTAGCAAGCCGTCTAGTAGCCTTACATAAGTCCGGCCGGTGAATAGGACGAAACTCCAGGGAGCCGACAGACCATCTGAAAATGCACGTGAACTCTATCGTCACATCGCTTTCAGGCACAGCCTCCGCGAGCAGATTCTTCCATATGGCGGTGCAGCCTAAGAGCAGGATGCATTTTGTGGGTTATTGTAGGTGTGCTATCGATGATGCCTTGTCGCGATATCCGCATTGCGATTGTCCATAGAGACGGGCTCTATCGGGACTGTTTGCGGCATTCCTTGGCTCAAACCCAACTGCTCTCGATCGTGCATAGCGCAGACGGACTGGGTCAAGAGACTTGGCAAGCCGTTGTTGCCTGCAGGCCGGATCTCCTCATCATCGATTTTGGTTTGTGCCGGCGGCAAGAGCGTGCCTATCCAAACGAACGGGTAGATGCGTCCTCCCTGGGAATGAAAACCATCGTTGTAGGGGTTCCCAATAGTGAAGACGATATTCTGGCCTGCATTGAAGGCGAAGGAGCGGCCGGGTATCTCTTGATCGACTCATCCCTTGACGATCTCATCAGTAACATTAGAGCCGTCATGAATGGGGAGACGCTGTGCTCCCCACGAGTTGCGAGTTTGGCCTTCGATCGAGTTTCCGCGCTCACACGCCAGATCGAAAGCCGCCAAGTCGGCGAGAGAGCTCGTCTCACAAAACGTGAAACGGAAATCGTGAGACTGATCGACAAGGGTTTGACGAACAAGGAGATCGCGGTTCATCTGCACATCGAAGTTTCCACCGTCAAAAATCATGTCCACAATATCCTCGATAAACTCCATCTGCGCAATCGCTATTCGGCGGTAAAGCATATCAAATCTCACGCGAGCCTCACAGGACGCTGCTAACCCTCAACCTTCTCCCGGACGAGAAGCTTTCCGAGCCTCTCGCGGGTTCCAACTTCATTAGGAAAAGATCTAGATCCTCCGCTCCCTTGTCTAGATCCAAATTCATCCTCAAGATCCATAGGCATCTTGCGACGTTGTGACTCAGGATATATCGATCTGACATGGCGAGGGGTTGTTGGACAAGATCAGAGTGCTCTTGGCAAATCATCCCGTGATGCTGCCTGATGCCATTCGAAGACTGGTGGAAGACCAGGACGACATGGAAGTAGTGGGGGATTGCCGGGGGCCGATGAAGATCCTCCAAGAGACCGGCAGACTGAGCGCGGACGCGGTTATTCTTGCCCGGGAACAGGAGGAGGATCCAGGCCTTTGCAGCCAGCTGTTGGCTGTGTATCCGGACTTAGTCATTCTCAGTGTCACTCCGGACCTGACGTCGGTTGCGACGCTACGGCTCTCCTCGCACCGGCAAGAGTTCGCGGATCTGCATCGGGAAGATATCGTCCAGCCGCTTCGCGCGGCAATTCGAACGGGCAGTCAGCACTAAAGCGCGGTTGAACCAGGACAGCGCCTTGAGGACAAGGCCAACAGTTTAGCGGAGGAAACCAATGCCGACATCACCGACGTATCCGGGTGTTTACATCGAGGAGATTCCGAGTGGCGTGCGCACCATTACCGGAGTCGCGACCTCCGTCGCCGCGTTCATCGGGCGGGCGCTCAGGGGGCCGGTCAACGAGCCGATCACCATCAATAGCTTTGGGGATTTCGAGCGAATTTTCGGCGGCCTGTGGGTGAGCAGCAGCCTGGGATTCGCCGTTCGCGATTTTTATTTGAACGGAGGGGGGCAGGCGGTCATCGTCCGCCTCTACCATGCTGAAAGCGGCACGGGCGCCAAACCGGCGCAAGCAAAGCTCACGGCGGATAGTCTCGGCCTGGAGGCCGCCAATCCCGGCGTCTGGGGAAACAAACTCCGCGTGCGTGTGGATCACAACACACGGCCGCTGGAATCGGGCGAGACCGCCGACAGCCTCTTCAACCTCACCGTGCGAGACGGAGAAACCGGAGCCATCGAAAGTTTTCGCAATATGTCCATTACGGCGGGCCATCCGAGGCAGATCGACAGGGTCTTGCTCAATGAATCCCAACTCGTGCGCTTGACCGGGAATCCGCCGACCGCGCGTCCCGCGAAGAGTAACGATCCCGCGGCCGGCAAAGACCCGTGGGAGGACCATCAACCGGCGACGAACTATAAAGTAGTTGCCGCCGGAGAGGCCTCGGACGGCGCAGCGCTGACCAAAGCCGACGATTTCACACCCTCGAACGCTGAAACCAACAAAAAAGGGTTGTATGCCCTTGCCAAGGCGGATCTCTTCAATCTGCTATGCATTCCCCCTTATCTCGCCGGCGGCAATGTGGACACGAGTCTCATCTCGGAGGCAGCGGTCTACTGCGAGCGCAGACGGGCCATGTTGCTGGTGGATCCTCCGGTCGAATGGACGACGAAGGATCAAGCCAAATCCGGTGTGGCCGGTTTAGGCACGACCAGCAAGAACGCCGCCCTCTACTTTCCGCGTCTTCGCCAGCCGCATGCGCTCAAAGAGAACCAGCTTGAGGAATTCGTCCCTTGCGGCGCGATCGCCGGGATCTTTGCCAGAACCGATGCGCAACGGGGTGTGTGGAAGGCTCCGGCCGGTCTGGAGGCGACGCTGGTCGGCGTGCCGGGCCTCAGTGTGCCGCTCACCGACCATGAGAACGGCGAGTTGAATCCGCTGGGGATCAATTGTTTGCGTGTGATGGCGCCGGCCGGGCCGCTGGTGTGGGGTGCGCGCACTCTTCAGGGCGATGATCGATTTGCATCGGAGTGGAAGTATGTGCCGGTTCGCCGCCTTGCGCTCTTCATCGAGGAGAGTCTCTATCGTGGCACGCAGTGGGTGGTGTTCGAACCCAACGATGCGCCGCTCTGGGCGCAGATCCGGCTCAATATCGGCGCCTTCATGCACAACCTGTTCCGGCAGGGCGCCTTCCAAGGACAAACTCCACAGGAAGCGTACTTCGTGAAATGCGACAAGGAGACGACGACCCAGGCGGATATTAATCTTGGGATCGTCAACATCGTGGTGGGGTTCGCTCCGCTCAAGCCGGCGGAGTTCGTGATTATCAAGCTCCAGCAGATCGCCGGTCAGATTCAGGCATAAGGAGGACCAGCTATGGCCCAGTTCAGCGTCAATGTGCAGCGCTTTGATCCCTATAAGAATTTCAAATTTCGCGTGAAGTGGGATGGCCGGTATGTCGCGGGTGTCAGCAAAGTTGGGGCGCTCAAGCGCACGACTGAGGTCGTGGAGCATCGGGAAGGCGGTGATCCCAGTACCGGCCGCAAGTCACCGGGACGGACGAAGTACGAGGCCATCACCTTGGAGCGGGGTGTCACGCACGATCTTGAGTTCGAGAAATGGGCTAACAAAGTGTGGAACTTCGGGGCCGGCCTGGGGCGGGAAGTGTCGCTCAAGGATTTCCGCAAGGACATCATCATCGAAATGTACAACGAAGCGGGCCAACTCGCCTTTGCCTACAAGGTCTACCGCTGCTGGGTGTCCGAGTTTCAGGCGCAACCCGATCTGGATGCGAATGCGAATGCCGTGGCGATTCAAACCATCAAACTCGAAAACGAAGGTTGGGAACGGGATCGGGACGTTCCCGAACCAGTGGAGCCGACCTTGTCGGTCTAAAGCGCCATGCGCGGACTTTCAACGCCGGAACTGCTCTCGATCTGGGACCAAGGCCATGGGTTGTCGCCCGGCGGCCGAGCGATGCTCGTTCTGACAACAGCCTGCCCGGAATACACGCGCCGGCACATGGATTCGTTCAGCATCGGAGAACGGGATGCCCTGCTGGCCCACGTCCGCGCACGCACGTTTGGAGGAGCTGTCCAGGCTATCGTCACCTGTCCCGCCTGCGGAGCGATGGGGGAAGTGACCGTCGATGTGCGCTCGGTCTTTCCTGACGCGGCACAGCCCGGGTCACGTAATGCAATTTCCCGCCTTCCCATGCGGGTCGCCGCCGGTGACTTCACCGTGCAGGCTGTCGCACCGACTGTTCGAGATGTCGAAGCGATCGCCTCAACCGAAACTCAGGAGGAGGGCGTCCGGATGCTGTTGCGGCGCTGCATTCTCCGAGCGGAGAAGCGGGGTAACCACTGCGAAGTGGACGATCTTCCCCGGGAGATCTGCGCTCTTCTCGAAGATCGTATGGCGGAAGCCGATCCACAAGGAGACGTGCACCTTTCCATACGCTGTCCAGGCTGCGATCATCATTGGCCTGTGCCGTTCGACATAGTGACGTACTTTTGGAGCGAAATTCATCTGGCGGCCAGACGGCTACTCCGAGACATTCATGTGTTGGCCTCCGCCTACGGGTGGAGAGAATCGGACATTCTGACGCTGAGCGAGGCGCGACGGCGCATCTATCTGGAAATGGTCTCGGGATGAGTCATTACTTGAAGAATCTCGTGAGACGAAGCCTCGGAGAGGCGGACGGCCTGTATCCCCGTCCAGAGACCCGATACGAATCCGTCCGGGAGAGAGCTGCCGTGGAGTTTTCGGAATCCATGAAAAAGCCGTCGTCCCAAGATTTTTCGTCGCGGATTTCTCCGATAGAGACCGAGACCGTACATGTCGAGAGCATCATTGAGCGCGATAGACAGACGGATGCGAGCCTTCCGAGTGAGCCACGGCGTGATGAGTTTGGGCGTGAGTTGATCAGGCGGACGCGACAGGATCAATCCGGACTCTTCGGCGAAGAAACCGATGGGGACGAAATTGCCAAGAAGGCACTGGGATATCCTTATCGACCACTCCACGAAGTTTCGGAGGAAGGAGCAGCAAAATTCGTGTCCCCTGTTCCTCGCCAGAACACCGCGGTATCGGATCATCGCGAGGCCAATGCGGCTCCTATAGCGCAACGATCGGAATCCCTCCCTGCATTGTGTGGCGGCACGATTCAGCCGGCCACCGTGGAGCGTCA
>NZ_JBLYIG010000002.1:0-2041 GCF_049222245.1 Nitrospira sp. BLG_2
ACGATAAACGTGACGTCCGCATTCCTGCTGTCGAAAGC
The DNA here is from genome assembly GCF_049222245.1 of Nitrospira sp. BLG_2. Taxonomy (NCBI): domain Bacteria; kingdom Pseudomonadati; phylum Nitrospirota; class Nitrospiria; order Nitrospirales; family Nitrospiraceae; genus Nitrospira; species Nitrospira sp. BLG_2. The sequence goes on from NZ_JBLYIG010000002.1 coordinate 39, forward strand.
CGTCCTGCCCCATATGATGGAGCGCGGAACCGGTCGCATTCTGCACATGGCGGCTTGGGCGGCGGTCGAGCCGTTTCCCGGCGCCGCTGCCTACCTCGTCGCCAAGTCGGGGCTGCTTGCGTTGATCAACGTGCTGGCGCTCGAACTGAAAGGATCGGGCGTCACCGTCAATGGGGTGTTGCCGACGACCATTGATACGCCGGCCAACCGTGCAGGTATGCCTCAAGCTGATCCATCGACGTGGACGAAGCCGGAATCCATCGCGAAGACGCTGCTCTTTCTCGCCTCCGATGAGGCGGCCCAGATCAACGGAGCCACCGTTCCAATCGGCAGGGGAGCCGGCGGGAAGCCGGCCGAGGAGCTGTAGGTACGGATGAGGGGAAACTCATGCAAGGGCCGGTCAGGCACGTGAGATTAGACGACGTGTCCCGCGCGCTGCTCCGCCTCCATAAAGCATTGCTGGACGCGGAGCGACTGTCGTACGAGCGCGTGCACGGCCGCATTGCATCCAATGGAGCATTTCTTCAATTGGTGCTGGGGGATTCTTGGTTTGCCTGGTTAAGACCGCTGTCTCACTCCATCACCAAACTCGACGAACTGGCCGAAGAGGATCGGACCGCCTCCGGTGCTCAGATCACTGAGCTGCTTGCCTCACTGCGAAGTCTGCTAACCCCGTCGGAAGCTGGTGAAGGATTCGGCCGGAACTATTACGATGCATTGCAACGAAATCCCGATGTCGTGCTGGAGCATGCGGCGGTCAAAACATTGCTTCTACAAGCTGTTCCTAAACAGGGGTAGTCAGGAGTAAACAGTCATCTTGATCATGTCGTTCGTGTTCAAGGAAGTGGGGCCAATCTTCAATGGGGTAGCCGCTGGGCTGACGGCCGGCCACACGCATCACGCACTGTCGCTGATTCAATCGGCATGATCGATCACAGGGGTGAACCAGAGCCTGTACCTAAAAGATCCGAACGGGAACGAAGTGGGGCTTGAGGTAGGTGTGAATGGTCGTCTGATGTTGTTGAAAGACTCGCAGGGATAACCCTTGACAATAGTCCCTAACGACGGAACAATCTGTCCCTGATTTGCGGCCATCGAGGTGTCGTGCTGTCATTTTTCGGCGATTCTTGCCTGATTGAAAGGAGGGAATGCGAGCAAGACAGATTCGGATCGGATGATTGTGTCGTGCCGCACGTAGTCTCACTGGGGCAAGCGGACTGTTAACCAACACACAAGGAGGCGTTCGATGTTAAAGGTTAAATGGGTCTGCGCATTCTTGGGTCTCGGTCTTCTCATTGCGACGCAAAGTTTTGCCGGACAACCTCTTGAGAAATTGATTGAAAAAGGGGACCACCGTGGCTTGGCCTTGTACTATGCCGAAGAGGCGAAGGATTTGAAAGCAAAAGCAGAGCAGTGGGAATTTGCGGCCGAATACTACGAAAAGTTTCCAGGAGCGTTCGAAGGAGATTCTTCGAAAACGACCGAACACATCACGCACCTCCGAGCCATTGCCGAGGATTTCAGGAAAGCTGCGCACGAGGCTCGTGATTTGGCCAATGAGCACCACACCCTAATCCGTAAAGGTCCGTGAAGGCCTGCCGGCGCTAAAGATTCAGCTGAAGAATATCATGCAGTGAAGACTCCGTGGATAAAAAGACATTACGGGCACTCTACGGAGTGAAACTTTCAATAGGAGGTCCTGATGCAGGCGTGGAACGCTCGTCCGTGGGCGGGTGAATCCACGCCGCTTCGGCGAACAAACCGGGCGCGGCCGGTAGAAGCGAGGAGGATAGCGCGAGAGGACCATGTCACCGGAGGCCGGAATCAACAACTATTCCAGAGGAGAGGCCCATGCGTAAGATCATCGTTCTTGTTTCCATGGTTCTGGCCGTGATGATGCCGGGTTCCTATGGTTTCGCCGACGAAGGGGGGGTGCCCCGAAAGGCGACGCATATGAAAGTCAGCGGCGTGGTGTCGAAGATCCAATCCGGTCTGACCACCGT
>NZ_JBLYIG010000003.1:0-1748 GCF_049222245.1 Nitrospira sp. BLG_2
GCCGCTCTTGACTGTACGCTAATGCGGTACCCCATACGTGTCGCATTCCTTGGAGTTTCAGTACCCATATCTTACCTGTTAGAGATTTGGGGATAGGGCTGTTCTATTGGCGATCATCGCTCTCCCACCGCCGTCGTGAGACAGCTTTTCCGCAACAGTGTGTTCGTTCGGTGGGGTGCGGCGTTTCTTGGCCCCCACTTCTTTGCCAGCCTTGGAGCATTGCCCCGCTATTTCGTGGAGTGGAAAATCTATAATAAGAGGGCCACACAACAGATTTCTTTCCGGGATTCATACCCATGTCTTGGCGATCGTGTCGCCGCGACTCCGTTTGATCCGCACTATTTCTTCCAGGCGGCGTGGCTTGCCCGGCGATTGCAGGAGAACAAGCCTTCGAGCCATGTCGATGTCGGGTCCAGCACGATGATGATCAACGTGTTGAGTGCCGGCGTGAAGACCGTGTTTGTCGACTATCGTCCTCTTCACGTGCGTCTCTCTAATCTCAGTTCCCTTGCCGGCGATATCGTGCGGCTGCCTTTTCAAGACGGCAGCATTACTTCGTTGTCATGCCTCCATGTCCTTGAGCATGTAGGACTTGGTCGATATGGGGATCCCATCGACCCGGAAGGGAGCCTTCGGGCTGCTGCGGAGCTACAGCGCGTATTGAAGCCTGGCGGTACGTTCTTCCTTTCGGTACCGGTCGGACGCGAACGGGTGTGTTTCAATGCGCATCGAGTGTTCCGGCCCAGTACCGTAAGGAGTTTCTTCCAGGATCTTCGGCTCGATGCGTTCTCTCTTGTGGACGATGCCGGACAGTTCAATGAGGACGTTCCGCCGGAAGCTGCCTCCGATGTCGAGTATGGATGCGGACTTTTCGAATTTGTGAAGGCCCGTGAGTAACGGTCTACGGGCCTGGCTGGCTCAGAGTGAACTGTTCGCGTATAACGTCGTGCGGCGCGATCGCTGGATTGCGCATCAGGCGTCGCTGGTGCCGAGTGGGACGAGAGTGCTGGATGTCGGTGCCGGCTCCTGCCCGTATCGTGCGTTGTTTGCGCACTGCGACTACCGTACTCAAGACCTTGCACCGTTGCGGAATGACCAGCTTCGACATGGCGGCTATGGAGCACTCGACTTCGTGTCGGACGTGACGGCCATTCCGGTTCCTGACGGCAGCTTCGGAGTAGTGCTTTGCACAGAAGTCCTAGAGCATCATCCCGAGCCCATCAGGGTGGTCTACGAATTGGCGAGGATTCTTCAGCCGGGAGGAACACTCATTCTCACGGCGCCGCTTGGATCAGGAATCCATCAAGAACCCTACCATTATTACGGCGGTTACACACCCTGGTGGTACGAACGATTTCTGAAGACGGCCGGATTGGAGGAGATCAGCATTGAACCGAACGAAGGGTCGTTTCGATTTTTCGCGCAGGAGTCCTTACGGTTTATCCAGGCGACCAGTCCGTTGAGCGCGAGTCTCCCGGTGGGGGTTCGGTTGCTCTGGCTTCCGATGTGGATCATGCTTTTTCCTGTCCTTGGCTTGATTGTCCCAGTGTTCTGTAAATGGCTGGATAGATTCGACCGCGAGCGGCGCTTTACGGTCGGCTACCATGTCACGGCGCGGCGGGCAAGCCCACACTATTCATGACAGTTCGTTGTGAAATTGCGGAGTCGCCACGCGAGACGGACGCGTGGAACCGCGAGGAAGGGAGGCAGACTTGAAACAGTCTGTTGCCCGCCCAAGCGGCCCGCCC
>NZ_JBLYIG010000004.1:0-4217 GCF_049222245.1 Nitrospira sp. BLG_2
ACGTCCTTACCGCCGAACAGTTTCGTCAAACGGACATGGAGAGGAAATGCCAAATGGGCCAACAAGCCCGCCCACAAGGCTGAGAAGAGGAACGGCTTGAGCATCAGCCCGATTTGATAAAGAAGTAATACCAGGAGAGAAAAGAACACGATGGAAAAGATCTGCTGTCGAGTCATGGAAGATGTCGGAACCTCTTGAAAAGGTATCGAGTAAATAGCAGATCCAACAGCGTCTGTCACGACAGGAAAAAGAATGGCATGGAAAGAGAGGGGCCTCCCGATGTGGGACAGCACTGAGAGCACGAGGCGGAGGTTAGTTTACAGGTCGGGGGCCTTTCCGATTAGCGCAACCGCTTTCCCTCGATGCATGTTCATGTCGCGAACGTTATTAGGCAACCGGGGCGCTTCTTCGGGCCAGGCGGTCACGCCCATGTCGCTCACGCCCTGAAATTTGGCTCCCTCCTCCATCAACATTGTAGGACAATGGACTTCGCCGATGAGGATCGCTGTTTTGAGGAGTTGGATTTTTCCGGTTGCCGTCACCGTGGCCTTAATACGTCCACTGCTGATCAGTGAGTCGGCGTGGATGGCTCCCTTCACAACTCCGTCTTCCCCGACAATGACTTCTCCTTTCGTGTGCACATCACCTTCGAGCCGTCCATCGATCCGCACGGTACCGTCGACTTTGATTTCACCCTTCAGTTCGACACCTTTTGCCAACAACGTGATATTGCCATCGTCTATATAACCGGTTTTTTTCATGGGGGCTCCTCGGTGCAGATGATCTTCTCACAGGTTACCGTAGGACCGGGGATAGGCATAACAGTTTGTGGAATCCGGCATCGCTGTACTGGCCTCTAACTTACTTTATTGCGGCAAACCGAACGTCTGCTTCAGTCGTTCCCAGAGCCCGCCACCGTGAACTTCGCAATAGGCTGTCGGCTCCGTCCCTGCGATGAAGAACTCTAACGTTTTCTCCGGACATTGCGAAGTCGCGAGCTGTCCGCTTTTGGGATCGACCCTATGCCGGACGACCCCAACCGGCATGTCAAAATCCGGAGGATCACGCGGCATGATCTGAACCGCCAATTCACTCCATATTGGAAGGGCTGCCTGTGCACCGGTCAATTTGATGGGTCGTTCGTCATCAAAACCGACCCACACACCGATCGCTATGTCTCGACTATATCCGATGAACCAAGCATCTCGGTACCCATCGGTCGTCCCAGTCTTGCCTGCCACAGGACCTCGCACCCCTAACGCTCTAGCTTTAGCCCCCGTACCTCGATCCATCACCCCTTTCAACAGCGATGTAATAAGAAACGCTCCTTGCGGGGTTGCGGCCTGATGTCGATCGAGGGGAGGGCTCCAAATGGTTTCCCTTCCCTCACGCACCATGTTGGACAGCGCAATCGGATGGATGACTATGCCTCCGTTGGCGAGGCCGGCGTACGCAGACGTAATCTGAAGCAAAGAGACCGAAGAACTACCCAGCGCCAGCGACAAATTGTCCGCCAACGGTGTGGTTATTCCAAACGCATGTAGCAAATTCATGAGCGCTGTAATTCCAGTTCGGTGTGCAGTCCGAACGGCAGGAACGTTCAAGGACTGCTCGATCGCCGTTCGGACCGTCACTTGTCCTCTGTATTGCCGATCGTAATTCTGAGGCGTCCAAGACCCTGTGCCGGACTCTAACGTCACCGGCTCATCCACGAGTAATGTTGCCGGAGTCAGTCCGGCCGTACCTTGGTCACGTGCCGCCTCAAATCCAGCGAGGTACACAAATGGTTTGAAGAGAGATCCCGCCGATCGATGCGCTTGCACCGCACGATTGAACTGACTTAGGCGATAGTTACGACCGCCTACCATCGCCAGCACATGGCCGGTCTTCACATCGAGTACGACCGCGGCTCCCTGAAGCGGAGGTTCGACTCCGGCCAGAGCCGGATAGCGCTTTTCAAGTTTCGTCAACCCTTCCTGCAGCACCTGCGCGACGATTCGCTGAACTCTGGGGTCAAGGGTCGAATAAATTCTTGCGCCGTCCGGTATGTCCATTCCTATCCCTTGCTCAATTTCTCTGAGCAAGTGATCGACAAAGTACGGCGCATCGGTGAGAACGTCCTGATTCAGCATGACTTTCACCGGCCGGCTCATGGCATGCGCCACGGCCTCCTCCGTCAAAATCCCCTCTTCCCTCAGACGTCGAAGCACCACATTTCGCCGCTTCGTTGCATACTCAATGTCTTTTACAGGGGAATACGTGTTGGGACCCTTGATCAATCCGACGATCAGCGCCATTCCATCGATGGACAGTTCGTCAACATTCTTACTGAAGTAGCGATGAGAGGCTTCTCCCACACCGTAGATCGAAACCGGTCCGGCTTGACCGAGATAGATCTCGTTCAAATAGCTCTCCAGGATTTCTTCCTTCCGATACTTGAACTCGAGGGCTATCGCGGCCATCACTTCCCTGAGCTTCCGCCCAATGGTTCGCTTTGGAGAATAGTAGAGGTTCTTGGCCAATTGCTGAGTGAGCGTGCTGCCTCCCTGCACGACTCCGCCGCGAGTCGTGTTGATCCAAAGGGCTCGCCCGATTGCGATGGGATCAACGCCGAAATGGGAAAAAAATCGATGATCTTCGATGATCAGTAGCGTCTTAATCAGAGAGGGAGGCACACGGTCCAGCGGAATCCATTCCCGGACCTGCCGGGAACCGGAGCGCATCCCGCTGATCAAAACCGGCTCGAGGGAAACCAAGGGAAGCGGTTGTCCATCGGACGCTGACAACACCTCGGTGATGATGCCGTTCACCAGGATCAATCGGACTGATCGTGCAGGAAGTTGATTCTCCTCCTGAGCATGCAGAAAGATCTCGATTAAGTCCTTTGTGGCGAAATACTCACCTGCTGCCCGTGGTGCCGCAGCGACCGACTTGTACTCCAACCGGCGCAGATGGTCGAGCAATCCCGAATCTACAGGATGGAGCCCCGGCGTCAAAAAAAACGGGGCGCCATAGATCAACAGTGGTGGATGCTCATCGCTTTTGGGGAGAGCCAGAGTGGTTGAAAGAAAGATAGCATACCCGCCCACTAGAGCTAACGTCGCTCCAAATACGATAAGGAATGGAACGAGGAGGCGCCTCGTCAACGAGGCAGGCCGAGGTGACGTTCGAGCCAACATGGCCCCCAGCTTACCCTGTATCTTCAGACAAGGAAACTGTGCGGCTAATATCTATGGGAATGCGCATCCCGGAGAATCTATTCGTGCTGTTGCTGTGCTAACAGAAGTCGTGAACGACTGTGGCCAGAGTAAGGAGGTTATCGGGTCAACTCGATCGGTTGGGAAACACCTGACATCTCCAACTCCGAAGTACGGTGGAGACCTCAGGCGGTGTCTGGCTTATCTGAAATGGGACCGTCATGCTCCGATTCATTGGGCCGTGAACGACTGCCGTCCTCGCTTGAGAATTCAGGCTCCATATTCGGCAAAGTTTTTTCGTCATGAACTCGCGGTCGCCTAAGGTTGGCGGTCAACTTTTCTTTGGTCCCGACACCACCAGGCAGGACAACACCTGCCAACCCAACCGCCATTGTCGTGCCGATGGCGATTTCAGTTGTACGGTCTGGGTGTTGGAATTCTCCGTGATCCGATACAAGCGAAGTGGAATCTTTATGATCTTGGGCTGTGACCTTTCCCTTGGTCTTGTTCTCGCTGATTTGAGCAGGTGACAATTCCGTTTCTTCTGCATTCGACTTCTCTTTCTCAAGAGACTCTTCGTGACTAACACCCGGATGCTTTTCCTTGAGGTTCGCTGTATCGGCTGGCGGGGAAGATTCCGTTGTTATTTCCATCGCCTTTCGAAGGCCCTCTAACGGACGGAATTGCACTTTGCCGGTCTCAAGTTCTTCATCCCAAAGCGAAGAGAACGCCATGCCATTCTCATGTGTGACCATCGAATGACTTGTCCCAGAAGTGCCGGACACATTCGGAGGTGGCAGCGGCTCATACGCATCGATGAGGATGATGGTAAAAGACTTGTCATAGGTCAACCCACCTGCGTCCATGACCCTGACAGTGATCATATGGCTAGTCGTGGTTTCGTAGTTCAAGAGCGCGCCGTTGACAACCGTGACCTCGCCCGTGCTGCTGTTGATCGCAAAGCGCCCGCCCGCATTGTCGGTCAAGGTGTAGGTCGCCGTGTCCCCGCTGTCGGGATCG
>NZ_JBLYIG010000005.1:0-18717 GCF_049222245.1 Nitrospira sp. BLG_2
CCCGGGATCGCTTCGTAGAAACTGAGCAACGTCATGGAGTTTGTCTCGGGAGACGGTCACGGCCACGTCACCGCGCCATTCTGCCAGGCCGGTGATTCCGACCGAAAACGTCTGCTGAATCCGCTGGAGCAGTGGGTGCATAACGACGCGTCACACTTTCAGACTGGCCTTGACCTGCTCCGGTTGAGTCACAAACACACGTTTTTGCATAATGCGCTCTTGCAGTTTTAGGATGCCGTCCAAAAGCGCCTCCGGAGTCGGAGGACAGCCGGGCACATAAATATCAACGGGAATAAATCGGTCGACTCCCTGCACAACACTGTAACTATCATAGATGTTCCCCGAGGTGGCACAGGAGCCCATCGCAATCACGTATTTGGGTTCCGGCATTTGGTCGTAAATCTTTCGAATCACCGGCGCCATACGTCGGCACACGGTTCCGGCGACGATCATCAAATCCGACTGCCGCGGCGAACCACGAAACACTCCTGCCCCGAACCGATCCATGTCGTATCGGGAGGAAACAGCGGCCATCATCTCGATAGCGCAGCAGGCGAGCCCGAAGGTCATTGGCCAGAGAGAACCCTTCCTCGCCCAGTTCACGGCCTTTTCAAGAGATCCCGTAATGACGTCCGGGGCACCGTCTTTCTCATGTCGCCCCAGTTGAATCAGCCCCATATCATCCTCAGTCCCACTCCAGCGCGCCTTTCCGCCAGGCATACACATAAGCCACGATGAATAGTCCTATAAAAATCATCATTTCAATCAACCCAATCACCCCGATTTTGGTGAATACGACGGCCCACGGGTAGAGGAAGATCACTTCAATATCGAAGATGACGAACAACATCGCAAAAATGTAATACCTGACAGGGAACGGCATACGGGCGTCGGAAAATGGCTCGGCTCCACATTCGTAGGTCGATAATTTTTCTGGCTCCGGATACCTAGGCTGCACAAAATAACTAATGACTAAGGTTGCTACCCCGAAAAACAACGTTACCAAGATAAAAAGAAAGATCGGGAAGAATTTCGTCAAATATTCAAGAAGAACTTCGGTTCCGGTCATTAGTTTTTCTCTCGCAAAGTATTGACCTGGAAAGGGTATTCTAGATCAGATGCGTGAAATCTTAGTTCCTCGGTCTCGGGGATAGCAAGCGAACAAAGGACCTAACTCCGGCAGACCCGAAAGCCCTAGATACGGTGAGCTGAGTGCGGAAAGTTAGGTTGAGAGACTAGATTCTTGTTACGACTCACGAGCACGCATCAAGCGTCTACTTTCTTCCGCTTTGTCATCGTCCCGCAGGAAGACGGGCCAGCCTCTGAACTTTCCCATTCCGATTCGAGAGGAGAAAACGCCTTGACCTTTCGTCGCCGATGGATCTGTGTATCAATTCGTTCCTTCTGGCAGGAACTTCCGGAGAGACGTTGATTCTTTTTCTCGTCGTCATTCATAGGTCAGCCACATCTCGACAGATTGGGATGACAGGATTCCACGTTACCATCGCAAAGAACGGCTCGTCAAACTCCTACCAATCCATCTCAAATTCTTGACAACACAGCGTCTTTTGCTATGTTTTTCCAAGCAACACTAGCCACAGAAGGAATCGACCTATGAAAACCTTGGCATCTCTCGTCTTAGTCCTGTGTTCAGGGATCGGCGTCTCACTTGACGGAGCACTTGCACAGGCACCAGAGATTGATTCCATTCGGTTTTCAGAGGCTGCTCTCGCCTTTTCAAGTGGTGCAATTCAGAAAACATCCCCGATCGACGGAACCGTAAACCTCGTAACAGGTGATAATCAGTCCACGGGCAATCGCATGCTTCTTGGCAAGCGAGATTCACTCTATCTCAAGCTCAACAACCCCACTGAAGTGGCAGTTGGTGACCTTTTCACCGTCTACCGGAGGGTTCGGAAGGTGTTTCATCCAGTGACCAAGGAATACCTCGGGTTTGTCATGAATCGTTCGGCGGTCGTGAAGGTGACCGCAGCCGACCACACTCTCACGACTGCGGAGGCCGTGCTCAGCTACGGACCGATTTCCCCCGGCGACCCTGTCATGCGTTTTGTGGCTCCGACTCCAGACATGGAGACAAGCCTCGCGTCGAACATCTCCGACCTCGAGGGTATGATTATTGAGCTCCAGGCCGACCGAACGATGACGCTGGTTTCGCAGTTAAATGTTGTGTACCTGGACCGAGGGAGAGACCATGGACTAAAGACCGGCGATCTCCTCGATATACACCGTCACAGTGCCGGGCTTCCTCCACGAAAGATCGGCCAACTCAGGGTGCTGTCGGTGGAATCTCATACGGCAGCCGCCATTGTCCTTAGGGCGAATACTCGTGTGATCAAAGGAGACCGATTCAAACTCGTTGGATACATCGTTCCTCTCACTCAACCGGCAGCAACAACCTCGGAGTCGCCCACTTCTCATGCCAGACAGACGCTCCCGAACGATCTAGTCTTCAGCACGTTAAAGATACAGGACGCATCAGGGCAAAGCCGACTCAACCTTGGGGATCTAACGAAGTTCCTGCACTACGATTCAGGAGATGCGGCTATCAAAGTTGAAAATTACAAGGTGCTCGATCAGTTGATTGAATACCTGCGCACCAGCGGCGACATGAGGATGATCCGGATCGAAGGTCATACGGATAACGTGGAGATCGGCCCTTCGCTCAAGTCGCGGTATCCGAGCAATTGGGAGTTGTCTAAAGTGCGGTCAAACGGCGTCCGCAGCTATCTCCTAGAAAAGGGCGGTGTGGAACCGGAACGGATCAGTTCGGTGGGGCTCGGCGACACTAAACCAATTGCCACGAATACAATGGAGGAGGGTCGCACGAAGAATCGGCGCGTGGAGATTCTTCTTTATACGTCTGATGCTCCGACACCTAAATCTGAGGTGCAGACTCAAGTGCAAATGCTGGAGCACAACCGTTCGAGTTCAAGTGCGCGTGAAGGCAATGACCAAACGCTTCTTCCGACGGTTTCAGACACGGTTGCACCCTCTGGTCGAGGGACTTTGTCCGTCGGCGATTCTTCCCAAGTTTCCATGAAGGAGGAATCGGGTACGGCTAGCAACCCCGATGCGGGTGCTACTCCGACCGCCGTCAACAAAGAGAATCCTTCTCCCCAGCAGCCAACCACTGGAACTCCGACGGAATAGCATCGGGCTTAGAGAGTTGCGTCAGTATTTCTAACTCTTCCCGTAACGATCTTCTTCAACCGATATCTTCCTGGCCAAGAACACCGGAGCGACCGGTGTTCTTCGTTTTTTAAGGCTGCTAGAATGCGACATGGCTTCTGATAGGAACTCGACCCTTCCTCGTCAAATGGAGGCACTCTATGCAGATGTTATCGTGCCCCGCCATATTGCGAGGGCCTTCACGTATCTCGTCCCTCCAACCTTAGCTCAAAGCATAGCAATAGGGCGTCGTGTCCTCGTCCCATTTGGGCATACGGTGCTGGAAGGGGTTGTCATCTCGCTGAGTAATCACCTTGCGACCGAGATAAAGTCCGCTTCCATTAAAGAGATCCGCTCTCTGGATTACGATGGACAAGCTTCTATACTGCCTCCGGCGCTGTTCGAATTATCTCGTAAGGTCGCTGAATACTACGTTGCACCCTGGGGCCAGTGTCTTCGGCTCATATTACCCTCAATAACAAGCCAAAAACCATCCGCCGCGCGATACGTGGTTACTGCGGAGGGCCGCGCAGCCTTGGAAGCTGGCCATTGTCCGGACTATTTGAAGCCAATTCTCGACCGAATTGCACGGCGAACTCGTGGAATCTTGTCCTCGACACTTCAACCAACTCGACAGGGAAACACCGTGCGAATCGACGCACTTATCAACAGGTCGTGGATAGAGCTCATGCCTTGGGATAATGCTGACGTTGAGTTCCAAGAGCCGCATAGACGGCTCACCTTGGACGAGCATGATCGCAGAACGCCAATGGGGGACATGCTCGCTGAAACACTCCCGGAGGTGGACTCCTCATGGAAAACGCACGTCGCACACTGCCTTCACAGCAACCACATGAAGAGACTCCTACTCCATGCCCCGTGGGAACACCGACTCAGTCGGCTTGTCGACGCCATTCAACAGGCGCATTCAATGAAGAAATCCACTATCGTTCTCACCGGAGAAATCGCGAAAGCATCGTGGTTGAAACAAGTGCTCTCAAAACTCACGGACCTCCAGATTATCCTCGCACGCCCATCTTTAGGATGGGGTCGATGGCAACCGGATCAGGGACAGATCCCCTCGGTAGTCGTAGGAACCCGTTCAGCCATATTTTCACCTCTTCGATCAATCGGACTGATCTGGGTGGAAGGGGAAGAGGATCCTACCCTGAAAGAGCTTCAGGAACCGCGTTATCATGCCAGAGAGGTGGCTCTTTGGAGAGCCGAGAGCGAACGAACGCTAGTCGTATTGGCCTCGGCTCACCCATCCCTTGAATCGAGATTCGATATCGAAGCTGAAATCCACCATGTGCCACAAGAAGTTGCTCTTCAACCTACGATTGAGCTCATTGACCTTCGCAACGAGCCAGCAGGAACCCTCTTCAGTTACAAACTCATCAGGGCGATGCACGATGCCTTGCAGACACATGCAAAGATCCTACTCTTTCTCAATAGGAAAGGTTATGCGGGGACCTTGGCTTGTCGAGACTGTGGCTGGGTCTCACGTTGCGATTCCTGTATCGTGCCACTTACCTATTATCGTGAAGCCGGCAGGCTGACTTGCCGCTACTGTGGTAAGGTAGATCAATTGCCGGATCTCTGCCCTTTGTGCCGTACTCCTCGTGTGAGTCCCGTGGGATACGGTACCGAACGTGTTGAAGTCGAAGCTCGCCGCTTATTCCCGCAAGCTAAAATCGCCCGGCTCGACCGCGACACGCTCCAACATTCAGCATCCTCGCAGGCTCTATGGGAAGGAGTCAGGTCCGGCGCGTGGGACATTCTCATTGGTACCCAAGCGCTGTTTCGTGGGGAGCCACTGCCTCGCTACGGCTTGGTGGGTGTCCTTCATGCAGATTCCGGGTTGCACATCTCGGAATTTCGAGCAGCAGAGCGCACGTATCACCTGCTGGTGGATGCTGCCAGTCTGGCATGTCCAGCATCTACCGGAGGCCTAGTTATTGTACAGACGCGCCTTCCTACACATCATGCGGTACAGGCTTTGATCTCGGGAAATCCGAATCACTTTTACAGTGAGGAATTCTCCGCACGCAGACTTCTTCATTATCCACCCCTCTGCCACTTGGCTGATCTCTCGGTAGTCGGGAAAGATCTTAGCATGATCGAGGAGGCCGCCAAGCGATGGAGCGCGGACCTTGAACAGAACGTCCCTGACCAGGAGCCTCTAATTGTTTTAGGACCAGTGCCGGCAATACGCAGACATCCAAAAGGTCGCCAGCAGTATCGCATCTTAGTAAAGGGAACTACTGTCACCGCCCTAAGCCGACGGATTCATGATTCCGTCCAAAAAATGGAGCGAGCGTACCGTAAGAGGGGGATCAAATTCGTCGTCGACATCGACCCGATCGAGAATGGATAAGGTTAGAAGCAGTTCTTCTTTTTGTTTGTCCCGGGAATCGGCACGGTGGCAGCCTGCTCCACGGATAGAGCCGAATCCAGCCTACGTGCTCGTTTGAACAAACCGTAGGAAAACGAAATCCAAAACACAGATGAGAAGAGACCCAGTACGACGGCTGAAAGAATCGTTCCCATGTCAGATTCGGGAAGTGATCCTGCCTGGTCCCTGAGTTGACTCATCAATGCCAACGGCCAGCCAAAGCTTTCCAGACCGAGCAACAGCGTAGTCCATGCCCAAAGTTCCGTGATCGATTTAGTCATGAACCATAAGAACAGCCCCAAGATCAGCGCCCATCCAACCATGATAATTGGAGAGACAGTTCCTCCCCATATGAGCCAGAAACCAACTGCGCCAACGAGGGTCGCCATGGACAGATTGAGAAATGTCATGAAGGGCATGATCCAGGCATGAAATGCCGAGTCTGACGGGACCGTGTCTCGATGTCAATGCGAAGAACGTTGAGCGTTGTGCGGCGAGTTTTTAGACCGTCAGTTCGGCAGCAACCGCATCGAGCAAAACTTTCAGTTCGAATGGCTTTTGAAGCGCCCGTCTGGCTCCAAGCATTTTTGCGAAATCAAAAAAATTGGGGATGCCAACCGTATCACTTCCGCCCGTCATCGCGATGATGCGAATATCGGGAAACTCCTGGCGGAGCGTCATGATGGTCTCTAATCCGTCTTGGTCCGGCATGAGAATATCCATGATGACAACATCCGTCGATCTAACCCGATACCGGTCCAGGCTCTCTTTCCCGTCGCTGGCCTCTTCGACCTCATAACCGGCCTGTTCCAACGTTTCCCGAATAAGCTGACGAACTTGGTCCTGATCATCAACCACGAGGACCGACGGCATCCGACACCTCAATCGATATCATCGATGATTCTGGGTCGGAGTTGTCCGACGCAGCCGTTGGTCCTGAAAAGGCAGGAGACTGACCCAATGCCCGGCGTATGGCATACGCCAGCTCATGCAACGTGAGCGGTTTTAGGAGGCACTCCATAGCGCCCTGGGGACAGACGTCGTTCAGGCTAGGTACACTATTTGACCCACTGCAGAAGAGGACTGGAAGATTCGGTCGACGTCGCCGACATTCTTGGGCTAGACAATCCCCACTCATGCCGGGCATCGTCCGATCGGTAATCAGCAAGTCGAACCGTTTTGGGTCGGCTTGAAAAATGTCCAATGCTTCGGCAGCCGTCCTACATATCACTGGATAATAGCCGAGGGATTCCAACGCCTCTCTTCCTAATTGAACAACGGAGTCTTCGTCATCGACGAATAAGATACATTCGTGTCCATGGAGATGCGGATCGCTCTCCTGAGTCGTCGATGAAGCACAAGCCGGAAGAACGGGAAGGTAGACCGATACCGTCGTTCCGGCGCCAATTTGACTCTCAACGGCCAGGGTCCCACCATGCGACGTGACGATGCTGTAGACGACTGCTAGTCCCACATCCTGCCTCTCACTGACGGCATTGGGCGCCAACAACGAGGCGAATAAGCGACTGACTCTCTCAGGATCCATGCCCTCGCTTGTATCTCGGACACTGAGGCAGACGTACCCTCCTGCGGGGAGTCTACCGGACGGCATGATCTGGTCCGTTACAAACTCCCGGCTCTGAAGCTGAACATCGAGGATCCCTCCTGTGTTGCGCATCGCACGAAGGGCATTATCGACCAGGTTAAAAATCATCTCATGCATCTGCACGGCATTGGCCGAAATAGGGTTCGTCGCGTGTGCAATCTGCGCTCTAAGTTCAATCCACAAAGGGATCGTTGGACGAAGATACCTGAGAGATTCTTTCGCCAAGGAATGGAGTACCAGTGGGCATCGACCTTGGTCGGTTTGCGCACCGAAGGTCATCAACTGCTGGATCAAGTCCCGGGACTTTTTCGCCGCTTCTATGACTTGCCTGATATGGCGATGTGCCCGGCTCTCAGCCAGAATCAATGGAAGCGCCAACTCGCTGAAGCCGAGTACGGCCGTGAGACCGTTATTCAACTCGTGAGCAATACCACCGGCAAAGGTGCCGATCGCTTCCATCCTCGCTGTTTCGCGCTGCTCGATCTTGATTTCCTTATAATGAGTCACATCAACGACTGCCCCAACCGTGCGGATCGGCTGCCCATCGCCATCAAACGAAGTCAGAAAACGAAGACTGATGTGCCGCATGGCGCCGTCTGGTCTGACGATGCGGCACGCGACCTCATATCGGCTATCACCAGCCTCAGCGCAGGCTGGTTGAACCATAGACATCCGGTCTCGATCATCGGGATGAACCAGTTCAAAGAAGCGCTCCGATGAAGCTGGCTCATCGGTACCAACGCCGTAGATGTTTCGCGTGATCGGTGACCAAGAGAGGGAATCCGTACGGTGATCGTGTTCAAAGAACCCGACCTTTCCCATCTGTACGGCAAGATCAAGCCGTGCTTCGCTGTCCCGGAGCGCCTGTTCTGCTTGCCGAAGAGCGACGAGATCTTTGGACTGGGTCCTATCAAGCGCTTCTGTGACCTGCGCCGCTTGTGACACCTCGCTCATAGTCCAAACGACCGACGTCATCAGGCCCAAGCGGTCTTTCACCGGTGACAGGGATACATCATTCCAAAATGGGGTACCGTTCTTTCGGTAATGGCATAACCGCACGCGACACGCCCATCCATCCTGGAGGGCCATCGCAAGTTTTTCCATCGAGGCCCGATCTGTATCCGGGCCAGTGAAGATCGACGTCGTTTGGCCGATCACCTCCTGCTCGGTATAACCAGTCAACAACAAGAAGGCCGGATTTACATAGACAATGGGATGATGGGACAACGTGGCATCCGTTACAAGCACGCTGCAACTGGTCGCCGCGATGACGGTTGAACTCAGAACGTTCTCTTGGCGCTGTCGAATTACCACCCATAACAAAAAACTCAGGGACAGGAGCAATCCTAGGAAGAGACCAGCAGTCATGCGGGACAACCTCCTGGCATGCACACAGTAGTTAAGAATGCGAATAATTCTGGACTAATTTACATGAAGCACAAAGGGATGCTAGGGATGAAGGGAAGCTGCGAGGTTAGATTTTTGCACCTAAATTGCTAGAGCCGAATGTTCGTCGCTTATCCTTGCCGCTTCACAAAAAAGGCGGCTGCCTGTGCGCGCCGTGTGATACGCAGCTTTTGAAATACGTTTGCCAGGTAATTCTTCACGGTCTTGTCGCTGAGCCCGAGGGCGACGGCAATTTCCTTGTTGGTCTTTCCTTCGGCCACTAGTGCGACTACTCGTTCTTCCTGGGAGGATAGTTGATCCGTACCAGGGCTCGCGGGCAGATCGTGAATCCCTCTCAACCACCGCAGAGCTCGTTCGGTCACACTGGAGTCCAAAATCGATTGGCCTTTCGCAACCGAGAGGATGGCTTCAATTAATGCAGGTGAATCGATTTCTTTGAGGACGTAGCCCTGAGCGCCGGCGAGCACTGCGGCGAGAATGGAGTCGTCGTCGGCGTAGGACGTCAGGAAAATGACCCGTGTTCCCGGCAGCGCGCCTAGAATTTCCCGACAGGCGTCGATACCGGACCCGTCCGGCAGTCGAACATCCATCAAGATTACGTCGGGCTTCAATCGCTGCGTTTGCTGGATCGCATCCTCCATGGTACCCGCTTCCCCCACAACGGCGACACTCTGGGTTTGGCCGAGCACGGTCCGCAATCCCACCCGAATGACCTCATGATCGTCGACGAGCAGTACCCGAATGGCTTGATTTTTAGTGGTGAGCATAATGAGTATCCTTTGGAAGATCGAGAGAGATCCTCGTCCCCCTATCAGGGTTTGATTGGATGGCGAATAAGCCGCGCACTTTTTGAGCTCGCGCCGCCATGTTAACTAACCCATGGCCAATTCCCTGAACTGAGCGTGTATTAAACCCGACGCCGTCATCCGTAACGGCGAGACGATCCGAACGGGTGAGATCCCGAAGTGATACAGTGATCTGCTTGGCGCGGCTGTGGCGCAGCGCATTACTCAACCCTTCCCGTACGATGTTGATAATATGGAGCGCTTGTTCGGTGGAAAGGCGTCGTGCCGCTGCGTCGTCGATTCTCACCCGACATCTGGCGGAAGATGAGAGGGACATCGTCTCGACCATGGTCCGCAATGCGGTCGAGAAGTCTCCACCCTGCATCACTTGGGATTCGAGTCCGGCAATGAAATTTCGCACCTCCGTCATGACCTGGTTGAGCTGCCCAATGGCTTGATCCAGGGTCGCCATGAATTTCTCTGCCACGTGATCTTGTTGGCTCGTGATCAGTGGTTTACACGCTTCTAATCCGAGTCCGACGGCGTACAAGGATTGCAGAATGCCATCATGGAGGTCTTGGCTGATCCGTTCCCGCTCTTGAAGCGCGGCGCTCAAGTCTCGCTCGCGCTGCAGGAGTATCTCTTCCATCCGTTTACGCTCGGTGATATCAGTCGCAGCTCCGAGCACCATATGGACGCATCCCTGGTCATCAAAAATCGGCCTCTTGACCGTCTGTAACCAGCGCATCCTTCCCTCTGCATCGGTGATCCTCTCCTCCGGGATGAATAAATCCCTCCCGGAATGAATCACCTCAAGATCGCTCTGCCGAAAGAACCCCACCTCTTCCGCATTGGGATTGAAGTCGGCATCCGATTTCCCGAGTAAATTTTCCACCGAAGTGCCGTACCAATCGCCGACAGCCTTGTTGGCCATGGTGAACCGTCCTTCACGATCCTTGGCAAAAATGAGGTCGGGGTCGGTGTCAATGACCTGGCGCAAGAACATATGGGAGCGGTGAAGCTCGGCTTCCGCTCGTTTGCGTTCTCCAACGTCCCGCAAAATCATGCAGCCGTATTCTTTGCCCTCATGCTGCAGATAATTGACGGTCACATCCGTCTCCAAAACACCTCCGGTTCGCGACCAAAACTTCGCTTCGAATGTCAACGCTCCTTGCTGTTTCAAGTAATTCCAATGGTCCACCCATCGCTCTGCCGGGAAATTCGGGTCGATATCATGTATCGTCATCTCTGTCAGATCTCGGCGTGAGTATTCCAACATGCGGCATGCGGTATTATTGACGCTGAATATGCGAGCTGTGGGATCCACCCACAAGATCGCCTCGACGGCCTGATCCACAGAGAATTGCGTCAACTGCAGCGCCTTTTCCATGCGCTTGCTTTCGGTGATGTCGTCACCGACCGTTACACTGCATTGCTTGCCGTTTAATTCGATCAGCTCTGATGACAACAGGCAGTGGCGGATCTGGCCGTTCTTGCAATGGAGTGCCGCTTCCATGTTGCGGATCGATCCTGTCCCTCTTAACAATTCAACGAAATGAGCCCGTTCATCCGCCGAATGCCAGAGTCCCATCTGTAATGTGGTCCGTCCTTCGACTTCTTCCTTGCGGTATCCGAACATGCGGCAGGCTGCATCGTTAGCGTCCACTATCCGGCCAGAGTCCAGCTCACTGATGACGATCGGATGGGGGCTAGCCTGGAACGCTTTGGCGAAACGCTCTTCGCTTGCCCGCAGCGCCTCTTCCGAATGCTTGCGCTCAGTGATGTCCTCGCACACGATCAATGCTAAGGATTCTCCATCCCGGCTCTGCAACACGCGTGCGAGTTCGCGTACCCACAGCACTCCGCCATCGCCTCGCACTTTGCGAAATTCCCATTGCGCGACACCTTCCGGATGACGAAAGAATACTTCCATCTCGGCACATACACGCTCTTGATCTTCTTCAAAGAAGATAGCCGCCACCGGCTTCCCGACCAGATCCTCGACGCGATAGCCCAAGTACTGCGCCCCGTACTGGTTGACGGACCTAATGACTCCCGTTCTATCCACAGTGAAATACATGGAGGGAGTTTCATCATAAAGTGTCCGGTATCGTTCCTCGCTCTGACGCAGAGCGTCCAGAGCCGATTGACGATCCATCTCACCGCCAAGCCATCGCGCCATGAGTTGAATGAAATCTCGTTCGGACTCGGTAAAAGGCTTATGGCGTGGTTCCACACCCGCAAAACATAAGGTCCCATAGGTGCGCTCCAGTCCGCTGATCGCAGTCCCGATGTACGATTCCAACTTCAGCGCAGCGTAGGCTGGGTGCCGCTGCCATTCCGGAGAAGCTCCGGCATGCTCGAAACATACTGGCCCGTTTTGGCGAAGAGGCTCACTGCAGTACGCCCTGCTCAGAGACACCCGCATACCCGGATGGAACGCCCTGCCGGGCGCATTCACTTGTCCCACCTCCAACTCGTCGTTGCGGACAAAGGTCTCCATTCCGATCGGCAGATCGAAAAAGCGGCACCCTAGCTGAAGCAGCGCTTCGACACGCTCCTTGAAAGACTGTCCCTGCGCTGATGAAATATCGTGAAGCGCACGGATTGCTTGGCGGCTCTTCCCGAGAGCCTGTTCCGCCTGCTTGCGATCGGTGATATCAACGGTGGCGCCGATCAAGTTAGTCAAGTGTCCGTCCTGATCGCGAACACTACGGCCCCGCACGTCAACCCAAACCAGGGAGCCATCATTCTTGATAAGACGAACCTCATAGTGACACAAGTCGGATATTCCACTACGCAACAGTTCCCAGTTCTTCATCACGATCGGCCGATCATCCGGATGAACCAGAGTCAGCCAGGCATGGGGATCGGTGGAAAGTTCTTCCGGCGCATAGCCAAAGAGGGCTTTCAGATTCGCATCCCCGTGGTATTGGCCTGTTAAAACGTCCAGTTCCCATACTCCAACCTTACCGATCGCAGTGGCACGCGTATAACGCTCTTCGCTGGCTTGTAACTCAGCGGTACGCTCAATGACTTTGCGTTCCAATTCAGCGTGGGCTTTTCGAAGAGCCTCTTCGGCCCGTTTGCGCTCGGTGATGTCTTGGAATGTGCCGTGCGCACGCACGGCCCGTCCGTTCACGACATCAACCTTACCAGCGACCCGTACGGCAATCCGACGCTCCTTCGCCGTAATCAATTCCAACTCGAGATCCCATGCTTTACCCTGCTCGATCCCATTTTGTAAGGCTTCAGTAATAAGGGAACGACTCTCCGGCGCATAAAAATTCACCGCTGTGTCTACCGTCGGGCTATACAGCTCCGGCGTCGTATCATGCAATCGATATGTTTCGTCGCTCCACCAAAGGTGGTTGGTCAGAAAATCGATCTCCCATCCCCCTATTTTTCCGAGGGCTTCCGTTTGGGCCATCAGGGCGAGCTGTTGTCGATGGTTGGTAATATCCTCCGC
Organism: Nitrospira sp. BLG_2; assembly: GCF_049222245.1. Lineage (NCBI taxonomy): Bacteria > Pseudomonadati > Nitrospirota > Nitrospiria > Nitrospirales > Nitrospiraceae > Nitrospira > Nitrospira sp. BLG_2. Next base: position 12,852 of record NZ_JBLYIG010000005.1, read on the forward strand.
AATACCGGCGACGCGTTGATCCCACCCTGCCATTTTGACTCTTCGGTCGGAAATCCATCGGATACGTCCATCTCGATCCACAATCCGGTACTCGCAGTCAAACTTGGCCTTCAACCCTCCAGAGCTAAATCGCGTACGACCCATCTCCACTCGCGTCCGATCATCGGGGTGGATCGAACCGAACCACAGTGACCCGCTTTGATCCCATTCTTCACGCGAAATTCCCCAGATGCGGGTAAACGCCGAATTGGCATATACGACCGTCTCGCCATTCGGTGCGAGATCCGCGATCCAAAACGCCGAACCGACTGACTCCGCAAACTGTTGGAAACGCGCCTCGCTCTCGCGCAACGCCGCCTGCGCGCGATTACGTTCGGTGACGTCGCGCATAATACCGACAGAACAGACGGGCTGGCCCCCGCCATCCTTCACGGCAAATGCCGTGAGGTCCAGCGCAACAGTCGCTCCGCCGCTGGCGCAGCTTTCCATCTCTCCTCGATAGCTACCGGTTGCAGCCAGTGCTCGTGCAATATACGCACATGATTCTTCGCCTAGATGGATCGCAGGAGTTTTCCCCTTGAGTTCATCCGTGGTGTAACCAAGTATTCGTTCGTGGGCTCTGTTTTGCAGGAGATACCGACCCTGAGGATCAATGACCTCGATACCATCGATGGAGTGTGTAAAGATCTCCTGGTACAGCCTCAGTTGCTCCTGCGTTCTCTTCCGTTCCGTAATATCGGTGGCAATGACGCCCAATGCAGAGAGCTGGCCCGACGTGTCGGTTATGGGGAATCTCACCACGATACTGGTATGGAGCCCATCTTCCTGTTGTGTCACTTGCTCGAATTCCTGTCCACAGCCGTTGAGTAGCACCTGTCGGTCGTGCAATTGAAACTGGGCCGCCTGTTCGGGAGAGAACAATTCCTCATCCGTTTTCCCTATGGCTATGCCAGGGGAAAGTCTGAATACCTTGTCGAACTGTCTGTTGGTATACACATAACGCCCATTGTGGTCTTTCAGGGCGGTCACATTTGGCGCGTTGTCGAAGAATTGCCGAAAGTGCTCTTCGCTCTGGCGCAGAGCTTGCGTCCGGTCGCATACCTGCTGTTCCAACGTGGCGTTAAGATCGGCCAACGCTTTCTCCGCTTGCTTACGCTCGGTGATGTCGTTGCCGATCGTCAGCAGGCACCGTTCCCCTTTGAGAGTAATCAGATCGACCGAGATGAGGAATTGACGCAGGTTTCCATTTTTCATCCGCATCGACACTTCTCGATTTCTGACCGATCCTTCGGATCGAAGGTGATCGATCAACTTGGTTCTTTCTTGAAGATCCGGCCAGATTCCGAGCATCAACGTGGTGCTTCCGATCACTTCTTCTCGGTCAAAACCATACACCTTCAAACAGGCATCGTTCACCTCGATACAACGACCTGTTTCAAGCTCCGTGATCCCGATCAGATGAGGGCTTGTGCGGAAGGCTGTGGAGAATCGTTCCTCGCTCTCCCGCAGTTGTTCCTCCGTCCGCTTGCGTTCCGTGATATCGGAAAACAGACTGAGTACTGCCGGCTTACCATTCCAGGTGATCCGAGCTGCCTCGACCTGAACCGGGAGCGGTGTTCCATCCATCTTCAGATAAATTCGTTCCGCACTATGGACAGACACTCCGCCGCTCAGCAGGCGTTCTATATTCTTACGGACTTCTTGGTGATTAACTGGATGGATGAACTCAAATGTCGGTCGGTCGAGAATATCCCGAGCACCCTTCGCCCCCAGAAGGATGGCGCCCGTGTGGTTGATGTAGACTATTCGCCCTTCACGAAAGACGAATACACCCGATGGTGAAAGCTCGACCAAAGTCCTGTACGATTCTTCACTTTCCCGTACCGACTCTTCCATCCGTTTTCGGTTAGTAATGTCGGTGTGCAAACCGAGGAGACGAATCCTTCGGCCATCCGCTTCGGTCACAAACGAAGCCCGTGATTCGATCCATCGATATCCGCCGTCCTTGTGCTTCAGCCGAAATTCCTGTCGATAGTCTCCGTCGCGATTAGAAACGTAGTCTCGTGCATAGGTAATCGCCGCATCACGATCCTCTGGGTGCAGAAGTCCCGTCCATCCCTCAAAAGAATCTGAAATTTCTGCCGGCTCGTATCCCAACAGGTATTTCCATTCGTCGGAAAAAACCACTTCATTCGTTTCCGTGTCCCAGTCCCATAGCCCGGTCCCTGATGCACGGAGGGATTGTCGGAGCTTTTGTTGCGAAGTCCGTAGCATCGCCTCCGTGCGCTTCCATTCGGTAATGTCGCGCGAATTCAAGATGACACTGCGGCGTCCATCTGGGTCGCGGATGACTCGGCCGATTCCTTCCAAATTTCTCCACGAGCCGTCCTTGTGACGAAAACGAAACTCGACGAGCTGAGGCGTTCCGGGCCGCTCGATCAGCAACCGCAATTTGTCGGTCACAGCAGGAAGGTCCTCGTGATGAACAAACTCGAATGCGCTACGTCCATTGAGTTGGTGCTGGGCGTATCCGAGCAAACGTTCGACCGACGGACCTTGATACCGGATGGTGCCGTCGAGATTGAGAACCGTGATGACGTCAGAGGAATGCTCGATAAGCGCGCGGAAGTGCGCTTCGCGTTGCTGCAGGGCAAGTTCCGTTTGCTTGCGATCAGTAATGTCCAAGGCGGTTCCGGACATACGAAGCGGCTGGCTGCGGCTATCACGCACGATCTCGCCGCAGCAATGAATGGTCCGTACTTCGCCATCGGCACGAACGATTCGGCACTTCATGTCGTATGGCGCGGCCCCTGCCAGCGCGTCATCGATCAAGGCCAGGACTCGGTCATGATCGTCCGGGAGCACCGCCGACACAAAACCGTCGAAGGTCATCTCTCGTGATTGAGGCTCATAGCCGAAGATCCGGTAAAGCTCATCTGACCATTCGACCTTGCCGCTTGCGATGTCCCAATTCCAACTTCCGAGGTGAGCAAGGGCTTGTGCCACCTGGAGGTGGCGAGTGCGTTCGTGCAGCACTCGGTCCCGTTCGGCGAGTTCACGTCCGAGATCGGCTACCTGCCTGCGCAGCAGATCCAATTCGGGAGAGTGACTTGTAGGATTCATGAGGTGGCTCCTTGCTGGCCAACATCGATGATACATCGAGGGCCGGTTCGGCTCATGGGAGCAACCATTTCACAAGCCGATGATCGAGTCCGGCTTTCCTCAGGAAAAGATTTTCGTCTTAGCCGAAGTTATTTTTCCTAAGTAAGGCAGCAGTTTGCTATGAGAAATGAGGAAAAGTCTAGATCCAAACGGCCCAGGGTCTTAACTGGGAGTCAGCAGGCGGTATCGATCAATGGTGCCGAAGGCGGGACTTGAACCCGCACGGCTTTCGCCACACGCCCCTCAAACGTGCGTGTCTGCCATTCCACCACTTCGGCCACCAAATGATTCGCTACGTCCTATAGGACACCTATCTGAAGAGAGGCATTATAGGAGGAGGGTAAAATTCTTGTCAATCAACCGGTCGTCCGGTAGAATCGGCATCTATTCCTAGGCGCTCTTTGATGATACGCACAGACCAGCGAGGTCTCTCCTCATCCATTGCGGCATTTTTTGACGTCGACAATACCATTTTACCCGGTGAAGCGAGCGAAGTGCAGTTTTTCCGCTGGCTGTGGCGACGCGGTATCGTCGGTTGGCCTGAAGCTCGTGACAGTGCGTCTTGGCTCATGCGACATTTCCCCTCATTATCGCTGCACCCACTCCGCGAGCGGAAGCTGTACCTGGCTGGAAAACCTTCGCAAGTCATTCAACCGTTGGGTGAGGAGTTTTGCCGCGAAGAATTATGTCCTCGTGTCTCCCCCGCCGCCATGCGGATGCTCGACGAGCACCGTCATGCCGGCCATGCCATCATTTTCGTGACGGGGTCCATCGATTTCCTGATCGCTCCCGTTGCGGACGCGCTTCGAGCTGATCGATGTTTTGCGAGTCGGTTGGAGCAGCAGAACGGCCTCTATACCGGTTTCCTTGTGTCCCCCCTTCCTTATGGCGAGGGAAAGCGCCGACTCATCGACCAGTTGACCCATGAACTGACGCTGGATCTGTCCCAATGCTATGCGTACGGAGACAGTCCTGGCGATCTAGACCTGCTCCGGGCCGTCGGTCATCCAACCGTGGTGAATCCGATTCGTGGCATGGCCTCCATCGCCCGACGCGAGAACTGGCCGGTTGTCAAATGGCCATGAGCCGCTGCTTGTGATCGGATCAACCGTCTCGCGCGGCGAATCATCAAATCGACTCATCGTTAAGCCACATACTGCTGATGCGCATCACCGAAGTTTTTCATAGCGTTCAAGGTGAGTCGACCTTTGCCGGCCTCCCTTGCGTGTTTGTGCGCCTGACCGGTTGCCCTCTGCGGTGCACCTGGTGTGATACAGACTACGCTTTCTTTGGCGGTACGGATCGGTCCATCGATGACATTCTCGACACGGTGCGGTCCTATGGTTGTCAGTTGGTTGAGGTGACAGGAGGGGAACCGTTGGCACAATCGGATACGGCTACGCTGCTGCGTCGGTTGTGCGAGGAAGGCTTCACCGTCCTTCTTGAAACAAGCGGAGCAGTGGATACCACCATAGTCCACCCGTTGGTCCGTATTATCTTGGACGTGAAGTGCCCGGGAAGCGGCATGACGGAACGGATGCACTGGCCCAATGTCAACCGTCTAAGACCGCAGGACGAAGCTAAATTTGTTAGCCGGGACCGGGTCGATTACGAATGGGCCAAAAACATTCCGACTCGGTTCCACTTGGCTGATAGCTGGCCGGTCCTCTTCAGTCCGGTGTTCGGTGCACTGGATCCACGGCTGTTAGCAGAATGGCTCCTGGCAGATCGATTACGCATTCGCCTTCAGCTGCAACTGCACAAGCAGATCTGGACACCCGATATGCGGGGAGTGTGAAGAGTGTTCCTGACTTCCAGAAGATGCACGGATCAAGTTGACCACATCAGTCGGCCGCTTGCTAATTGACACATCAAGGGAGAATCGAATGAATATTATGCGGGTTGAAGCGAAACAAGGACCGGTCGAGGCCGAGGCCACAGATGCGCTTGTCCTTCTGTTTTGTGAAGGGGAGGGACTGCCTAAGGAAGACGGGGCGCTCCTGGACAGAGCGCTCGGAGGAGCACTCCGTGACCTTCTGCAGTCAAAGGAGTTTGAAGGAAAGGCCAATGAGGTGGTGGTATTTCATACACACCGAAGAATTCCGTCGAAGCGGTTGATTCTTGTCGGCCTTGGGAAGAAGCATGAGCTGAACTTGGATCAGATTCGACAGGCCATGGGGCATGCCGCCAAACGGGTTCGCCACGCCAAATGCGGCGCCTTTACGGTGGTGTTGCCGAGCGTCGTGCCCAATGAAATCTCGCTGACTGACATGGGCCAGACCCTGGCGGAAGGGGCGATTCTCGGAAGCTATCAATTCACGACGTATCGCAGCGACGCTCCCCTTGGCAAAGAAGTGAAGACGATGACCATTCTGGCCGCCCAGAAAGATCAACTCCGTCAGCTATCCGAAGGAATTCGTCGCGGTGTCGCGACCGCTGAAGCCACAGTCTTCGTTCGGGATCTTTGCAACCATCCGTCCAATGTGATGACGCCGAGCAGAATCGCCCTTGAAGCAAAGGCCGTCGCGAAGGAAGCCGGTGTGCATCTCAAAATCCTCGAACGAAAGCAGATGGAAAAACTGGGTATGGGTGCCTTGCTCGGGGTCGCGAAAGGCAGTCATGAACCGCCGAAGTTCATTATTCTCCAGTACCAGGGAGCCAAGAAAAGAGAGGACCGCCCGATCGTGCTCGTCGGTAAGACGAT
>NZ_JBLYIG010000006.1:0-2502 GCF_049222245.1 Nitrospira sp. BLG_2
GAACGAAAAAGGACGATGGGCATCGACCTTCGCAAACTCAGCTTCTTCCCTATCCTGCTGCAAACCAGACGCGCGAAAGCCACGCGCATCCTCATGCGGATCCTCACCGGCATAATCCCAACGCCGCTCGAAAGAAGCGGCGAGATGCGCCCGCACCAATTCCATCGATTCCACGACCGGATCCATCTCCGGTACGTCATTCCTCGTAATCCCGTACTCGGTTTCGATGCCAAAAAGACGCATAGTCTGTTAGACGTGGCCTGCCAAGCGTGAACCAAGCAACAGCCTGTCCCTCAACCTTCCACGTCTTCAGATGATCTGATTTATCAGCCGTTCTTCTGTCTGACGTCCCCGTCGGAAAGAGGACACCCCAATGACCTGTTCCGGGTGATGGTCCAGCAGTTTCAACCACTCCTCCGCCGCATCGTCCGGTGGTAACATGTCGCCCTCTCGAAATTCCTCCGAGACGGAATCCAATAGGTCTTTGACCTGCAATCCCGACGGCTGCCCCGACTGAATCGTACGATCGATGGCTTTTTCCTTGGCGCGTTGAACGATCGAGGCCAAGATGGCTCCGCTCACCAGATCGCCGCGGTACAGCACTTTGTTTTGCCCGGTCCTAAGCCGGATCGACAAAATCCGGTTATCCTCCGTTCGACGGAAGATCGACTCAATGATGTCTTCGACCAGCGAGAGCACTGCTCGAATCTGCTCGCCACCTCGCTCTTTCACCAGCACCGGATCCAGCGGCAGCTCCGTGGTCAAATAGACCTTCAGAATCTCGGCTGCCGCGTCCTTGTTCGGCCGATTGACTTTGATCTTCCGGTCGATGCGGCCGGGGCGCAGCACCGCCGGATCGATCAAGTCAGGGCGGTTGGAAGCTAAAATAATGACCACGTCACGTAGCGACTCGATTCCATCCATTTCGCTGCAAAACATCGGCACGAGCGTATTCGAAATATTGAAGGAGCGCATGGCACGTCGCGTCCCCAAAATTGACTCCGCTTCGTCGATGAAGATAAACGGCAAGGCGCCGTCCTTGCGTCTCGCTCGGGCCTGTTCAAAGAGATCGCGAACCATCCGCTCCGATTCTCCCAGCCACATGTTGAGAATTTCAGGTCCTTTTACATGGAGGAATGCGCCGCTCGTCACCGGAGAACCCTTGTCTCGATCGAGCGTGTGCTCTTGTTTTGATTCGGCGACCAGCTTGGCCAAGCTCCCGGCTGCGGCTTGGCCGATGAGCGTCTTTCCGCATCCGGGCGGGCCATAGAGAAGAAAGCCCTTCGGTTGGGAAAATTTGAACCGTTCGAACGTCTCCGCATGCAGCAGTGGATACTCGATCGCCTTTCTGATGGCCGCGATCGCCTCGTTCTGTCCGCCGATCTGCTCCCACGTGACCTTTGGAGCTTCATCAAGGACATGTCTGCTTGTCTTGTGAGCCACCACTTTCTCGATCGCCACACGATGGCTGGGATCGATACGAATTTCATCACCCGCCTTGAGCTCCACACCGACAAGATCGGTCGACCTCTGTAAAATCAACGATTGCCGGCCCATCTCCTGTTCGAACCGCAATCGTCCGTCAGGCATGCTCTCGGCCAGTTTCAAGATAGGGCCGTTACGATCGTAACCCAGCGTCTTGATCACTGCGTAGGCTTCGTTGACCAGAATCTGCGTTCCGACTTTAAGATCCATATCGGAGACGCGGGGATCCACGTTGGCATAGTACTCAGCCTGTCCAACGACGATGCGGGCGAGTCCCTCGCCGGGAACATCAAGTAACGTGCCGATACGGTTGGCTGGTGCCGTCAGTTTGGCGACGACCTCGTTCACTTTCTTGAATTCCAATTCACGTTGTTGATGGGCGGCTTGAGACAGCGTCACCGCATGACGCAGCTTATACAGCAGTTTCTGTCGGGCATCTTCCTCGGGAAATGAGGCCAAACACTGCTCAATCAATTCGAGCGGATCAGTTCCGGTCTTCAGCGATAGCTCTTCAGTCCGATCTTTGGGCTGATCCTGTTCAGGAGCTCTGCGATCACTCATGGGTATTCCTTCACAATACGCGACCAAATGATCCTACCACACACATGTCTTGCAATGCCTTCACGCTGACTAGTTGACGGCTTGAAGCGTCACGAATACCTTCTCACGCCGATTTCCCCGCAAAACCTCCACGCTCACTTGGTCGCCGACTTTGTGCGCTTCCATCACATCCATCAGGTTATCAATGGTGGCCACCGGCTTTCCGGCGACTGAAACAATGATATCGCCGAGTTGGATCCGCCCGATCATGGTTTCACGAGCCCCCCTAAGACCCGCGCGATCAGCGGCACCGCCGCGAGTCACCTTGCCAATAATGACTCCCTTGATGCCCCAGCGCTGCGCCATTGCGTCCGGCACGAGAGAGACGCCCAGACCTGGGCGGATGAGCTTACCATGCTTGATGAGCTCCGGAACAATGCGGTTCACCATATCGACGGGAACGGCGAAACCGATTCC
>NZ_JBLYIG010000007.1:0-13618 GCF_049222245.1 Nitrospira sp. BLG_2
GCGGAGGCTGCAGGGAAAATTCCTGAACAAGACTGGCTCAAAGGAGATGCGACGGGGTGGCGGGGCCCGTGGGGCACAACCTACGCGAGTAACTTACGGCTTTATATGCAAAAGATTTCGGAAGCTCAATGGATCAAGGCCTCACGTTCGGCTGAATTACGACCCCCGATGCCATGGTTCGTCCTACGCGAGATGACCGAGCAGGACCTGCGTGCCATTTATCGATTCATCAGAAATCTTGGACCAGCCGGCGAACCGGCGCCGACATATCTCCCGCCGGATCAAGAGCCACCGAAGCCCTATATTCAGTTCCCGTAGGGAACAGAAACTCCACAAATATAGCCATGCACCGGCGCATGAGTAACGCACACCGCCATTCCAGATGGCGACCCTCTTTCTCTGGATCTCCGCACTCACTACCGGTGCTTTTGGCCAACAGTTCACTCCACGTACATGGAGCCCATGTATAATGGAGCCCCGTATAACAGCTCCACTGCAGTTATTAACTTTTCTTGTATACGACTATGCCACCGATGAAGATTGCAAGCATGACAGACGCGAATATCAAGAAGGTACTATCCATGGCTCACTCCTTTTGTTCGTACCATGAATTCAGACGCTGCGCTTCCTCCCATTGTCATTGGTTCGCTACGGGCGACCTTTCCAGATAGTAAGGCCGCCCGCGCACGGCGCTTAGGACGCCTCGAGAATCTATTGTCTATGGGGACCTGCACGAGGAATGGGCGAATAGGTTAGGTGTGCTTCGTTAGAAGCATTGAGATCAGCTTGCCAGCGTATTCTTACGCCAACCTCAAATCTCCACGCCTACCTGATGATTGAGTCCCCTACGCGGGGAAGCGATAGCCGATGAAGAACCGGCTAGCGTGACTGGCTTGGCACCCGCCCATGGCTCGGCGGGCCAGTGTGATCCGGTGGACTTAGGTCTTCCATTTCCACCTCCTCCTGTTAAGGCATGACTCGAAGCATTGCACACACGACAAGTCAATGGACTATTTCTTCATTACTCCTATTGAATCTTCTCTGTCAAGAAAAAGATTGCGATCACATCCGACTGGCCAAAGCATACGCTATGCCATGTCCATCACGGCGCTGAGCGACGACGGGCTTGTGGCAGGTTGCACTGATAGCCGTCAATAAGAAAAGAACAGGAAAAGAACTGCCACCTTGTTGGTATGTCACAGCCTTACACTGCCAGTTTTCCAGCAATTCCCAGGGCGATTTTGGAAATGTGCGCGGCAGCTTTGATGACAGCAGCCCGTTTTTTTCGTGAGGCCGCGTCGAGTACGGCCTCTGTGATGAGAGCTTTGTAGGCGCGAATCTCTTCCTTGCTGAAGGGAACGATTTGGGCCACGGTCTCATTATTAAATGTGTTGGATAGTTGCAGGTAGAGATTGGAGATTTCCGCCGCATAGATGCCGCGACGAAGTGGGTCATTCCTATACGTTTCGAATTTCCTCCGCAAGGGGGCGACGGCTTCCAGCAGCGCCTTCTGACGGACCTTCGTTTCATCCTGTTTTCCCACCACGAATTCGACGATATCTAACTGATTAATCAGAGCTTGGGCCTCCTCGCGGGCATGGTCCACTTGGACCGCGAGATCTGTGATTTCCTGATGCGCACTCTCGGCGGTTTCCATCAACTGCTTGATCAAACTATCGTTGTCTTCCAAAAAACCCACGACCCCCGCAGTACTGGTCTTCATGATGCCTCCTTTAGTGCCCGTCCTCTTTCTTCAGTTTGTCCAGAAGGTCGACCAAGTCTGCGGTAAAGGTATGGGGCCATTCCAAAGCCCTCATCCGAAGAATGCGTGAGGCCGTCATTTCCTCCAAGGCAGTGTTGACGGTTCGTGAATGATTCAGCACCTCCATGATACGTGTGGACTGTTCCGGAGCCTGCTCGATCAACGCCGATACAAACTCGGGATCGACGGACGCCAGAGCCGATCCGTCGGCATAGCGTTTCAATTGAGTATGGAGGGCCGCAGTCCGTTTCCACGAGTCATTCAAGGCATTGGCCGTATCGCGCAAGCCGGAAAAATCTTCATCGAACTGATCCCACACGGCTTTTTCCATTTTCTGATATTCAACCAGATACATGTGACCGACGCGATAGGCCGTCGCGTACGCGACCTCACCTTTCCGACCGGCGACCTTACGGTAGGAAGGAAGCACGAATTGATGTTTGGCTTCATGTGTCTGCAAGGCTCTGAAACTCTCGCGCAGAGAACTGCGCGCCTGTTCAAGGAACTTGATGCGCGCCTCGGTTTCCTTCTGGAACATGTCGATATTGGCCTGGGCCGCATCAATCTTGGTGCTTTCCCTCTGGAGGAGATCGCGGACCGCGGCGCTGTGAATCGAGTGGCACCCTGCCAGGCTCAAGAGAATGAGCCCAATACTCGCAACGATGATATGTCTTCCGCTCATACTGGGCTCCTTCCGCTCACGCATCCGCGCGTCACCGGCGCAACCCCTGCACGCCTTCCGCAAGCGATTGCACGTCGTTGTGAGATAACGTCAGATCGATATCCAAGTATTGTTTGATGATGGCGTTGATCCTTCGAACCGCTTCGACGTTGGTGCGGTACTGATCGAACGCCGTCAGATCTACCGCGGAAGATCCACGGGGATCTTCCGCGACACGCTCCTCGATTCGGCCGATCAGTTCCGGAAGCTTTTGCAAGAGAGTGTCCATATCCCCCATACCCGCCTGGAAAACGACCTGTCCGGTGGGTCCCTTTCGCTCAGGGAGATTCTTGAGCCGGATGTCATTGATGAGGGCAATGACCTCGGCTCCCAGCACCTCGGCATCGTCCTTCGCCACCTCGACATCAGCAACGTCGATCAGCCTGGGATTTGTGGTGGCCCATTGCAACGCCAGGTTGAGATTGAGCCGCGTTTGGACATAGCGATACCACTGCTGGTGCCGCTCGGTCACGTTCCCGACCAACTCACGATACTGCTGCATCAGCCGCTCGTTCTCGACATACGCCTGGTCCTTGGCGATCAACGCCTGTTTCACTTCCGGCGGTGTGGCACAACCGACACAGAACCAGCTCAGCGCGACGATAATGATGTGCGCCGCTTTCATAGTGATTCCTCCTTCGATTCACGCCTGAAACAAGCACAAACGAGAAAAGCAATCGCCATGCTGTCTCCAACTTATTGGGGAACGGGCCAAGGTTAGCGAGGGTGAAAAACGATTGCAACACAAATATCGGGTATTTATTATTTGAGGTCTGGATGTCCAAGCAGCTTGGACAAGGCAGCAACGCCTAGACCAACCCTCTCATGATTTCCTGATAGTACTCCTCGAGCATCGCTGAACGAGCCTCTTCGACGATGACCAGTTGCCGTTGGTCGAAGGTGTTTGCGCAGTAGAGATAGTGCTGTCTTCGAAAGCTCCCACGCTCCGCATGCACTTGTCGGCCGTCCGATGCTTGGCAGGTGATCTCTCTCATGACATCCCGATCTTTCAATTGTTCCCATGCCGTCTGTGCCGAAGGCCGATGATTCTCGTACAGCGGCACGTTGACATCACCCGATGATAGGGAGACGGCATCCAGGTCGAAGAGCTGTCCTTGATCCTGTTCCGGCTCTTCATCCCAGTTCATCGTTTCCTCGCTTCCCCGATGCAGCACATAAAACGGACCGTCCTCCACCACTTCTTCGACTGTTCGATATCGAATCAGGGCTGGACGTTCGGCGAGCTTCAGTTCTCTGTTGGCCAATGCGCGCTGAAACGGCACTCTTCTGGCCAGTTGCCGCGTTTTTTCATTCACAATCATGCGGCCGTATGAGTTCAGGATCCGACACAGCCGGTCCAATCGAATCCCAAGCCCTGTCCGCCGTTCAAATGACAATTGTTGCGTGGGATCGTGTCCCCGCTCGAAGGTTCGCCAGCTCCGACTCGGAAGACCGGGATCTTGTTCAGATTGCACCAGCGCATGAGTCGCCACTACAAGATCGTATGAACCTGAGAGCGGGTCGGTTTCCACATCCACGCACTCAAATCGGAGATTGCGCAACCCCAACCTGTCCGCCTTTTCCTGGGCGACAACGATGGAAGCGGACGATCGGTCGACACCCACAAAATGCTTCTCCGGGAACAGGCGCGCATAGAAAATCGTCAGCACTCCGATGCCACAGCCAAAATCGAGAACGTCTTTGGCTTGGTCGAGGTGTGCCGCTGTCCGCACTCCGATCTCTTCATAATATTCACAGCGTTGGCTATAGAGGATCGGATAGATTTTCGGATGCGCGGTTAGATCATAGAACGCAATTTCATCGCGACGATTGCCTTTGCGTTTTCGCTCGATGTGAAGGGCCAGCCGCTCGAGATCTTTCGGTGAAAGTTGCCGTCTCTGCCATGCGAAATAATCGCGATCCGATGAGAAGTGCTTGAGCCCCCACCACGCAAGATGGTCGCGAAGCGCCTGTCGCAGGAAATCAGAATCCATCTTCATGCGCTCGAAACGGTTGCCGGCAAGGGCCGCAAGGAGTGAGAACCATGAGACGTAGGAGGGGACGTTGAGTCGTTCGAACGATGCCGGCGACCGTTTTGAGCGGGCGCCTACGGTCTCTTCAGCATGATGGCGTCGAAGTACGTCTCCGGCACCGGATGCGGAAGCCGAAGCTGCCCCGACCCGAACGCCACATACTTTTCGCAGGTCAGCTGCTCCAGACCGATCGGACCCTTCGCATGCAGTTTCCCCGTGCTCAGTCCCATATCGCTTCCCATTCCAAAGCTATCGCCGGCATGGAGCCTGGTTGACGCGTTCACCAACACCGCGCCGGCATCCACTTCCCTGGTGAATCGCATGGCGGACCCGTAGCGCGTGGTGGCGATTCCGGCGGTGAGGCAACGACCGTGCGTTCTGATATGGGCCAGCGCTTCATCGAGGTTTTCGACCATTTTTATAGCTAGGATTGGACCGGCAAACTCGGTTTCCCAATCCGCATCCATAGCCGGAATGATCGCGGTATGTCCGGTCATTGCCATTTGCCCCATGAGCGCGACGGTCTTAGGGCACGCATGCACTTCTACCTTGAATTGTTCCAGCAGACGGTTGATCAACGGAGGCAAGAACTGGCGTCCCAGGATCTGCTGCACCAGCAAAGTATCCAGCGCGTTGGAAGCTCCCGCCTGCTGCACCTTGGAGTTGATCACCAAGTTTTGCGCGACTGAAATATCAGAATCTTCATCGATGTAAAAATATGTGAGGCCTCCGTCATCGCACAGAACCGGGATCTTGGCATGCTCGGCAACCGTCTTTCGTAAGCCAGCCCCACCCCGCACGACTATTGCGTCGAGGTATTTTCTCGACCGAATCAGATCGAGCGCAATTTCTTTTTCTTGGCGATCGATGAGCACCCAGGCACCATCGGGTATGCCGTTCTCCACGGCCGCCTCACGACATCGTGCATCAATCGCCTGGTGCGTCAACTTCCATTCCGGAGCCCCGCGAAAGACACAGAGGTTACCCGATTTCAGGCAAAGCGCGATTGATTCCATGGTCACGAGCGGACTCTGTTCGGAAATCACGCCGATCGTTCCGATCGGCACTCTCACACGCGAGACTTGCAACCCATCCGGGCGTTCCTGTTGCGACGTCACGGCACCGACTGGGTCCGGCAGATCGGCGATGAAATGCAGCCGCTCGGCGATCTCCTTCATCTGGTCTGCCGTCAAGCGAACGCGAGCCACGGCGGCTCTCATCCGATCTTTCGTGTCCGCATGCTCAAAAGACTTCCCCACAGCCTCGACATCTTTGTCATTTTCCGAGAGAATACCGTCTCGGTCCGCATCAACTCGTTCGGCAATAGCGTGTAATGCCCTCGATTTCACGGGACCTGGGAGCAGGGCCAGATCGACCGATACGTTCCTGCACTCCTTCAATAGCTTCTCGATGTATAACTTGACCGGAACTTCAAGCGCCATATGGGTTCCAATGATTCATTGCAATCAATCCTTCCCCCCTGAGACAATGGCCCACATTGGGCGTCGGACTATACCACGCGTTTTTTTCACGAGTAAATAACGGAAAGACCCTTGTTCAACCTGTTACAATTAGACCTTTAGACCTTAGAATGGCGAATGGAAGATGGTGTGTCGGCTCGCGTTGGCGCAAAAGAAAGGAGGAGCGATGCGCTCATTAGTTCAGGGCAATGGACATGGTCTCAAGGTAGCTCTCTGCATGGTCATGGCGACTGTACTGGGAGCCTGTGCACAACTGAAGTCCGGGAGTTCCCAGATGACTCCTCCGACGCAAGCCACACCCGAACAAGCAGCCGAACGAGAGAGAGAAAGCCAACCGCCCAAGGTCGTACAAGCCCGCCCCAACGGCAGTAACCCACAACCATGCCTGATCAATTTCGACGATGAAGGCGCGCTGGAACATATCTATGGCCAGGCCAGATCAACTCTGGCATTCAGGACGGGCCGAATCGGATTCGGGCCCTTGCAGATGTGTGATCCGTCGAAACATAACGACTGTTGGGCTTACCGCCAGCGTTGCTCGCGAAGCGATGTCACCCTCGACGCCATCGGCCTCACGCATTTCCATTTGAACATGGAAACGGGGATCGAGTGTTACACCCTTCCCGATCCAGGGGATGGTTTCGGTAAAGGGTTCGGCAAACTGGTCGACTTTAAATGCACCGATGTCGATTGGACGAAGACTCCTCGCGTCCTGTCCTCTCACGATCGGAATCAGTGGGTCAAGCTCTGGGCCAGCAACGTCGAGAATCGTGCGCCGACATATTTCGACCTGGAATCGATTTCAGTGCTGTCGGATACCTCGATTCAGCTCTGGTTCCGGAAGCGTGACGGCACCTGGTGGTTCTGGCCTGAGCTGAAGGCCGACCGCACCTGGCACTTCCGTGAGCACGTGCGCGATGTGTCGGAGGTTCGGATCCGAGGAGCCAAGTCCGGACGAGCCAGTTCCTATGTGATCGGATCAGTCGTGGTTCGGGACTAGACGGATGAAGTCCAAAGCAAACGGTATTCACTCATGCTGTACTGCGAGTACTCTCTGTCGCCGAAGTTGCCGAAGATAAGACAGGTGCCGCCCGGCGCTTCTCTTGCTGGGCCAATACAGTGGCGAGCCAGGCCCATATCCCCATCAATGGAACCAATGCCCAAGCAATGTGCGTGGCCGTGACACCGAAAGATTTCATCGCCGTCACGAGCCAGGCCGTCGATGCGTCGCCGCCACGCGAAATGGCCGTATCGATGAAGTTCTTGGCCTTATATTTTTCTTCGCGACTGACGACCGTGAACAAAACCTCCCGTGCCGGTTTGGACAGCGCATATTCCCCCACTCTCCGCAATACGGAAAAGACAACATAGACGGCAAGACTCGGCCACAAGGCGATCCCCAGGAATCCGACCAAGCTGATCGTCGGCAAGAACAGTAACGCTGCCACGAGACCGAACCGGCCGATGAGTCGTCGGGTCATGAATACCTGCGTGAGCCACGTCAGGAGGCTTGTCGTGAAGTCCAAGGTGGAAAAGAGCCTGGTGCGGGCCTCCGGTTGGTCAAGATATTCCGACACCAAGCGCGTCTGCTCAAGGTAAAGGACTGTGGCGGTCATAGTCAGCATCGCCAGGTAGCCGCAGATGCCGAGCAAGTAGGGCGACGAGAATGTCAGTCGGACGCCCGCGAGAAAGCTGCCGCGGAGCGGCTCACCTTGCTCCGGCCGATGGTGGATAGTCTGTGTCCGCCCCCATTGCTCCAATCGATATACGCATCCGATGCAGGCTCCTAAAAACAGGCTCGATGCCACCATCAGCACCGGAATCGGGAAGATAAACGTGAGGCCCGTGGTAAAGAGCGGGCCGAGCAACGCTCCGCTGCTTCCCCCGGCGGCAATCACGCCGAACAATCGTGCCCCCTGCTCCGGTGTAAACAGATCCGCCATGAAACTCCAGAAAACCGACACGATGAACAGATTGAACACCGACAGCCAGACAAAAAATCCACGAGCCACCCACTCCTGATGCAGATGACTCGTCATCAACGCATAGAAGCCCAACAGATTTACGATGAAGAACGCATAGACGGTCAGCAGCAGCCGGTAGCGCGAGCATCGCGCCGAGAGCCATCCGAACAGCGGCGTGGCGGCGAGCATGGTGAGGAATGTCGCGGTCATCATCCAGGGAAGATGCTTCAAGCCTCCTTCGATGGCCATTTCGTCGCGCACCGGACGAAGAATGGAGTAGCCGCACAGGAGGCAGAAAAAATAGACAAAGGCCCAAGCCAATGGGACCAGTTCTTCCGGCTTCGCGCCGAGGAAAACAGCCCATCGAGCACGTTTTGCGTGATCCGGTCCGTCCATAAGCTTGCAGTGTAGCAGGTGCGTATGCCTAGCACAGGAATATTAAGTAAGAGACTGCGTGGGCGTGACATTGAAATGATTCCTGA
Source organism: Nitrospira sp. BLG_2 (assembly GCF_049222245.1). Taxonomy (NCBI): domain Bacteria; kingdom Pseudomonadati; phylum Nitrospirota; class Nitrospiria; order Nitrospirales; family Nitrospiraceae; genus Nitrospira; species Nitrospira sp. BLG_2. Next base: position 8,444 of record NZ_JBLYIG010000007.1, read on the forward strand.
AAACAGCACTTGGCGTCACGTTAGAATCCTGGCACACTAGCGAACTGGTCTGGTCAGGTATACCAAGAGGAATGAGATCTCATAGGGAACAGACAGTAGATAGTTAGATTCGGTCTTAGCGCTTTCGCAGCTTTAGAAAGAAAAACAACGTGGGACTGTTCGGCAAGTTGATTTCAAAGATTACCATTGGCGCTGTATCTCCTTCCTCAGTATCGTCAGCGTCGGTGGTTCAGCCACAGGCGGACACTGGCATTACTGTCACTATCAACGGTCCAACTGGTCCGTCGATCACGGTTTCGGACGCTGAGGCTACTGAACGCGCTAGCCAGTACACTTTTGTGCTAACGACTGACCCGCCGGCGCTCAAAACTACAGACCAATGGTGGAGGGAGGATACCCAAAAACGTCGTCGGCGCGAGAGATCGGAAAAGCTTTATGCGTGGCTGCTGCCCTTTGTTCCGGTCGAAATTGCAAAGCTTGAGCAGCTACAAGCTTTGCAAGATCGGGGTCCGTCTGGATTGAATGCAATCGCGAAAGAGCTGCGCGCCCTTATCCGAGAACGCCGCAAGGCTAAACAGCTGTACAAAGACCTGATTGAAGCACTTTACGGTACTTGCATTATTGCTGACTTCTCAGCCTCATTGGAATTCGAGGGCATACAGCCGCACTACCTAGCTCGTTTCGTCGATATCAATGAGCTTCTTCTGATTCAACTAGACTTCAAGACGATGGGCTACCAATACGTCGAGTCACTGTCCAAGACCGATGTGAAATGGCTGGTCGAGACGTTCGGCGAGCCTACTGCGCACCAATCTTTTGACACAATGTGGCAGCACATTCGGCACAATACCGTGGCCCGGTACTGCTGGAATGAACTGCGCAGTTCTAACAACGCTGCGACATTGCTAGGCCTTCCCCAGAAGACGATGAAGGAGTGGCTCGACGAGTTAGTCAGGCGAAACATCGGGTACTTTAAGGAATTTCAGGAGCGCGTTGCCTCACGCGAGGCCTATTTGACTGAAGTCGCTGCCGTGATCGACGCAGCGTTGACTGCAACTCGTCATCCATTCATCGTAGCGGACATCGAGACCACCGGCTTAGACTCCGAAGCCGACGAAATACTGGAACTCGCCGCTCTGCGGGTGACACCAGAAGGCGACATTTCAGAGGAGTTCTCAACGCTAGTGTGTGTCCAACGGCAACTTCCAGCTGACGTCACTCGACTTACAGGAATCACGCAGGACACCATAGACTTCCGAGGTCAACCGCTGGCAGATGCAATAAAAGCATTCACAGCATTTGTAGGCGCGTATCCAATTTTCTTCCATAACGCACCGTTCGACAAAAAGTTCATTCTGAAGGTAACGAGTCTAGCCAATGTGAAGTTCGTCAATCCAGTCCACGACACGCTACCACTAGCGAGACAGACTTGGCCAGCGCTGGGCACATACAAGCTGGCTGCACTAGCGCAGCACATAGGAACTGCAGTGCCAACTCACCGCGCACTCGCAGATGCCAAGACCGTATTGGCTGTGCTGTTGGCCGCTCGACAGAGCGTTACCTCAACCAATAGATTGGAGGACATTCAACCGTAATTAATCCTGGCCGCGTATACATTACCGAGCCTAAAGCAACGCCTTGCTGCTTTCTTCTACCAATGATGAACAACGTTAGCGTGTGAGTCACGTGATGACGGAATCAATTACTCCTGTACCAGAAGAGCCAGAAGTGTTGCATCAGACAATCGATACCTTCCGGGTCTATTCCGGCATCGTACTTCTATCCTTTGCCAAACACGGCCAGGAGCTTCGCAATACAGTTGCGCGGAACTTCATTGCCCGAGGTATGAGCTGTACGCAGAGCATCTACGCTGTCTGGAAGACTGGAAGCGAGCAGGATGCCTGGATACTACATCGCTCATTACTCGATCGCCTCTTTCATCTTCATCACCTTGCCGAGACAGAGGGATTCACTGGTTTTGAAGAGCACTCTTTCCTAGCGATGTACGAAGCTAGGCATCAGCTTCTCTCCGATCCAGACATGAGTAGGAAAGCGCCCAGAAGCTTAAATGAGATACAAGAGAAGGATCGTTCGAGATATGAAGCGATTTCTCGGAAGCAACCACGATGGCGCCGACCAAAACCCGAAGATGTTGCGAAGAAGATGAACCTTGGGTTCTTGTACCGATTGGGCTATGACTATGCCTCAACACACGTGCATCCGATGGCCGGTGATGGCGAAAAGGACTTCACAACGCTAATCTCCCCTCCAGGTGCCGCTAAATTGACAGACGCTACTGTCATAAAGAATTCAATTCTTGTGCAAAGCATGCTGGTCCAAGAAGCGTTGAATATAAGCAGTATGCGTTGGCGCGCGATCGTATACGAGTTCCTTAGTCAGATTCGTATCTTTCTTGAAACTGGCGATCCACGGTTTCAGGAAACGCTCTATAAGATTGGACAGGCGTGGCAATCATTTGAACTTTGCGAGCCACTAGCCCCGATCGACCGATCCTAACTTCACGATTCAGCATAAACACTACCGGGTCGGGTCCTGCTTTGTGTATTCGCAAAAGCGAGACTGCTGGGCATGCACACAACACGATGTGAGCCTAAATCATCATTCGGGCAGGATAACAATGAAGCAGCTGAGAATTACGCCTCTGGAAGGGGCGGTATGACAAAGATAAAATCCTGCTGCACGCCGCCTTGCAATCCGCCAGAACCATTGATGACAAACGGATTAAGGTTCCACGTTTATGGATACAGGAAGTCCCCCGAAATAGCTGCATCAATTGGTTAAACCTGATCGAAGGAAGTATGCGGATTATTATAGGGCCTTGAAGAAGCATCATCTGACACAGAAGTGGATGTAATGGCGGTCTTTGGAATATCAGTCCGATCCGTTCGGCTTCGTCCCGGTCACAGTAGATATAACCAAGCATGATTTGGAACGCGCGTACAATTGCATTCATCTCTACCAAGTGCGCGGCTATTTCAATCCCGCCATGTACCATGCATATCATGTTGACATCGCCCGCCGCCTCACATGTCATGATCTCGTGTACGCTTTCACCTGCAAGTGGTAGATCTGTTAGAATGCGCAGGCCGTACGGAATTCTCGGGAGACCGCACCTTATGATCGACCTTCGTAGCGACACCGTGACCAAGCCGACGGACGACATGCGGAAAGCCATGGCGCGTGCCGAGGTCGGCGACGACGTCTACGGCGAAGACCCGACTGTCAATCGTCTCCAAGAAATGGCAGCGGCCATGCTGGGCAAGCGGTTCGCGCTCCTCGTCCCTTCCGGCACCATGGCCAATCAATTGGCCATTCGATCACACACTCAACCGGGACAGGAAATTATCGTCGAGAGCACGAGCCATGTCGTTCGCTATGAACAGGGAGCCGCCGGAGCATTGGCCGGCGTGCAACTTCATTGGGTGACCGGTGAGCGCGGAATCATGACTGCTGAACAGGTGGAAGCCGCCATCAGGCCGAACGATCCGCACAGTATTACGACGGCCTTAATCTGCATCGAGAACACGCACAATGCCGGCGGAGGCACGATTTATCCGCTCTCCACGATCGAAAGGATCCGAGCCGTCGCCGTGAGACATGGAATTCCCATGCATCTTGACGGGGCCAGACTTTTCAATGCTGTGGCAGCCACGACCTTACCCCCGGCGGTGTACGCCCAACACTTCGAAACCGTTTCCCTCTGCCTCTCGAAGGGGTTAGGGGCCCCCGTTGGATCGTTGCTGATCTCCAACGATCAGCGACTCATGGATCGCGCACGCCGCTTTCGCCGCATGTATGGCGGCGCGATGCGCCAAGCGGGCATCCTAGCCGCCGCCGGCATCTATGCGTTGGAACGGCATGTCGCTCGGCTCAAGACCGACCATGATCATGCGAAAAAACTGGCTCGCCTACTGCAGCAAATTCCCGCGATCCAGATCGCGCCGCAGCACGTAGAAACGAATATCGTCATGTTCGATATCGTCGACGAGCGGCGCTCCTCGGCCCAGCTGATGGCCGCCCTCAAAGAACACGGCGTGCTTGTCAACGCTGTCGGAGGACAGAGCTATCGAGCCGTCACTCATCTGCAGATCACGGACAAGCAGATCGACGAAGCCGCTGCCGTCTTTGCCAACATCCTCACACGTTGATCCTTCACATTGACACCATATTCCTCTATCCATAGAATGCGTTAGTGGTACAGTTCCTGCTGCATTCCATGCAACACATGGGAGACCGGCGAGAATGACCGACAAGTCCTTTGCGGGTTGATTCATATGGTTTCCAAACATGATTCATCACGACCGTTAAGAGCAATTTTATGAATAACACCACAACCAGCATTCCCACTCGTGAAGAACTGAACGCCGAGCTGCTCGAGGTTCCTGAACCTCCGGATCAGCCGGAATCGCCGCCTCCCCCGGGATTTGAAGACAATCTGGAAGTTGCGTTACGGCACATCAAAGGCCGAAGGGGCGGCGACCTCGTGGGCGTCCTACTCGTCGGATCGGGAGCCCGGAAGGCCCTCACTCTTCACAGCGATATCGACCTGATCGCCCTCGTCAAGGGAGAGGCCGACGGTCACGAAATCCTCCGTGTCGATGAGCGCTTAATAGATATTCGCTACCATGGATATCGCTCCGTCGAAGAGGACCTCACGTACTCGCTTCGGCTCCCCTCGCTGCTTCGAAAAGGCAGAATCCTCTACGATCACGACGGCATCTGTGCGAAACTGATCGAAACGGTCCACCATCGCTTTCGCCAAGGTCCGCCACCGCCTTCGATCAACGAACAGATTCGCCTGAAGGCGGAGTGTTATCACCTGTTAGGAAAAGCGCAGGATCTCGCGGACAAGCCGGGAACGGCTCACTACTTGTTAACGTTGTTTTACGAGGATTGCATTTCGGCATTCTTTCGTTTGAGAGGGTTTTGGTTGGTCGCCCCGGTAGACGTTCATCGATTCATGTTTTCGCGCGAACCGGCGCTCGCCGATCTAGCCGGACAATTCCTGACGGCCACCTCCCTCACGGATCGACTCAACTTTGGCCAGCACTTTGCCGATCTCCTCTTTAAGGATGTCCCGAATCCTGCTCGTATCGACTGACCGGGACTTTGACTGGCTGCCCTAATACAAGGAACGTGTTTCGCACAGAGCGT
>NZ_JBLYIG010000008.1:0-3183 GCF_049222245.1 Nitrospira sp. BLG_2
GTATAAACTCCTTCATCCTCGTGGTTTCTGCGACGTTGTGTCAATGCTATCGAGTATGCTACGTTCACCCCCTACGATCATTTCCGACACTTCAACAGGCTCCTAGCTAACACCTAGCGCCAGACGTGGAGAGGTGGCCGAGTGGCCGAAGGCAGCGGTTTGCTAAACCGCCGTAGGGACAAAATCTCTACCGAGGGTTCAAATCCCTCCCTCTCCGCCATCGTCGTTCGCCTCAACGGACATCCTGAATATCTGTGCGAAAGATTCCCGAGCCTGGACTCGCACCTCTCCCCTCGAAGATCGGGTAATGCGTGCCTTCGTTTCCCTCATCTTCTAATTCCTAAGAACCCTTACGTATCTTGACTCATAATAATGACCGGCACTACAGTGGCAGCTCGTATGTGAGTGAGCGGACCTATGATTGTTGAGAGTGAAGAAGACAGGCGGATTGCAGGAAATTTGCTCACGATTCGCCACTACATCAAGGCCAAATTCCCCGGCTACACCATGACGGAACACTCAGTTCCCAGCCTGTACCACCAGTTCACTGTGACGAATGAGAAGCTGCACAAGAGCTATACGCTCAAAGTGAATTGGTCGCGGCTTTCCGATCGCAGGAATACTTCAGAACGGACTCGATTGTCGTTGAATAGCGGGTTTGTGGCCAGTGGGATGGTCCGTGCCGGCGACACGTTTTATTCCTGGTGATGGTGATCGTTGAGAGAACATGTCTAATCTCGGAGAGCAAGAACGAATTGAAGCGAATTTGGACATCATCCGTATCTATCTCAAGAATAAATTTCCTAACTACACCCTCAAGGAAGTCTCCGGTCTCAATGAGTATCACATGTTCATCGTGACCAACGTGGAGCTGTACGAGACTTACAAACTCAAGGTGAGCGGGCCACGACTTTCGGATCAGAGTCATACTTCAGAAAAGACCCAAGCTGAGTTAGACCGCGACGATGTAGCCAGGAAGATGATCGAAGCGAACGGCGACTACTTCTATTGGTGTTAAAGCAGCCCTCGTAGCCGAAATACGTGAGCGGCACTTTTGTTCATGTATCGATTAAGGATCGCGCCTCATCGCACCGCGACCTGAGTTATGAGTTGCGCTGGCTTTAGCGGTTCCTTTAACATGGACCACGTTATGAGGCGATTAACGCAACTGTGTGGAGACCAACCCCTCTCCGCCACCCAAAGCTCGTATTGCGTGAAGCATAGTACCTCGCCTTACTGACCATACCTATTCCGTGAGATTTCTGTTGTGAGATTGGAAAGCCTATCGTATTCTTACGTGCCGCATTGCACATAGCAAATCACAAGAAAGGACCCCTACTCCATGAGAATTCGTCAATTATGTATTGCCATAGCGCTGTGTTTTCTCACGACCCCGCTATTGGCCGCCTCACCGGATCCGGCCAATGATGACCAGAAAACCTTGTATGCGCTTGGGTTGGCCATCAGTCAATCGCTGGGAGTATTTTCCTTGAGCGAGACCGAACTCGATATGGTCAAAACGGGCCTCACTGACGGCGTGCTGAAGCGCCCTCAAAAAGTGGACCTCCAAACATTCGGACCGAAGATTCAACAACTGCAACAGGCTCGATTGGCAGTCGCCGCCGAGAGTGAGAAGAAGGCCGGCGCCGCGTTTACCGCAAAGGCGGCGTCGGAAAAAGGAGCGACGAAGACGGAGTCAGGGATCGTCATCTCCACCATCAAGCCCGGTACCGGAGCCGCGCCAAAGGCAACGGATACAGTCAAGGTTCATTATCATGGCACCTTGACCGACGGGACGGTATTCGATAGTTCCATCAAGCGTGGGGAGCCGGCGACATTTCCTTTGAACAAGGTCATCAAGTGTTGGACGGAGGGCGTTCAACAGATGAAGGTGGGAGGAAAGAGCCGGCTGGTGTGCCCGTCCAATCTGGCCTATGGCGACGGGGGATCACCGCCGGTCATTAAGCCGGGGGCAACCTTGGTCTTCGAAGTTGAGTTACTCGAGATCGTTGCCAACTGATCACTATGCGTTGCCGCCTCTTGCGGAGGCGGCAACGCATTCAGGCCCTCGACGCCCGCCGAACCTCCCCTGATGAATCTGGTCGCGACACCATTGTGAGCGAGACGATCTCCACGAATCGCGGAGGCGTCGTGCCTCCTTCGCCCCGACGTTGGCTGATTCTCGGGCTCCTCTTTGCCATCAGCGTCGTCACCTATATCGATCGCGTCAACATTTCGGTCACCGCGCGCCAGATGATGCCGGTGTTGGGACTGACCGAGCAGGAGATGGGGTTCGTCTTCTCCGCATTCGTCATCGGGTACGCCTTGTTCCAGATTCCCGGTGGGTGGCTGGGTGATCGCTGGGGCGTTCGCGTCGTCCTCATGATGGCGTTGATTTGGTGGTCCTGCTTTACCGCCTGGACGGCCGTTGCCGCCACTTCGTTCCTGGCCGCGCCACTCGGCATCGTCGGCGCGCTGGCCCTAGTCAGATTTCTCCTCGGTGTCGGAGAGGCGGCGGCGTTACCGACCTTCAACCGCGCCGTCACCGACTGGCTTCCCGCTCATGAGCGCGGTTTTGGCATCGGCATCGCTATCGGCGGGATCGGTATCGGCGCGGCGATCACGCCGCCGGTCACGGCTTGGATCATGGTCAACTATGGCTGGCAATCCGCCTTTTATCTTTCAAGTGGGATAGGGCTCGCTCTCGCGGTCATCTGGTGGCTCTTGGCCGCCGATCGCCCATCGCGCCCCCCATGGCACACTCATGACAACGCAGCTCCGTCCACGGCTCCAGCTGTTCCAACAGGCCATTCGATCCCCTGGGCAATCCTACGAAGAACGCCGAGTGTGTGGTGGCTGACGCTGAGTTACGGATGCTTGGGTTATGTCGCCTATGTCTACATGTCTTGGTTCTATCTCTACCTGGTCAATGAGCGTGGCTTCAGTGTGTTACGAGGCGGATTGTTTGCCGCCGCCCCCTTTGTCGCGATCCTTCTATCGTGCCCTCTTGGAGGATGGGTCTCCGATCGATTAGCCATGCGGCGTGGCGTCACCGAGGGCCGCCGGATCGTCGGGATGACCGGGATGGGGCTGGCCGCCGGCTCCATCGCGCTTGGGGCCACCGCGGAGTCTCCCTACCTTGCCCTTGTCAGTCTGTCACTGGGCGCCGGATGGCTGTACTTC
>NZ_JBLYIG010000009.1:0-5624 GCF_049222245.1 Nitrospira sp. BLG_2
GGGATTGCGCGTCTTCCGGACGATTCGTAAGATTGCGCGCCTCAATGTCCAGCGCCGTCATTCGGATCGGATCGGCATTAGGCTGCGCGGCATACCTGACCTCCCCATTCTTGATGAAAAGGGCCGCTTCGAAGGGCATCATGTCCCGGACTTGATCTTGCCAAGGGGCCGACTGTTCAGTTCCTTTGTTCGCCTTTGCCGACGCGGTCTCAATCTGCTGTTGCGTCACTGATACAACTGGATCATTGAGTTGAATCTCGCCCTCCGCTTTCCCCCCCAACAGAGGAGCGAGCCGTGCATCTACCACGACCTCGCGAATACTGATCAGCGGAGGATCAGGATGGGCCTCTTGTCGCACCACCACATCCCCCAGGTCCACGGATAGGGTGAGCGGATGTAAATCGAGTGTGCCGATCTGGATGCTGTATCCTTCCACCACTTCGTTGGCCGATCGTTCCGCATAGCGACGAAGCGGTTCATCCGCGAAAAACGCGGCCGTTAAAAGAATCACCGTTAGAACGGCCAGACTGATGACTGTCCATTTAAGCCAACGAGGTATCATGGTTACGCAATCGCGACGTGTTTCACGAGTGCTCTCGCTGTCCTGCTCATAGGCAATGTGCTTCGATCGGCTTCGCTTTCTCTACACGCGGCAGAGCGTGCCGCCGTAAATCCTCTTTGAAGAGATCCCGGTTGATCGCCTGCCCGGCGGTGGCCCCTTGACCGGCGGCAATGATCATTTGACAGTTTGCCGGAGTAACACAGCCCGCGGCATACAGCCCCGGCACGGAGGTTCTCATGCTATGATCGACCGTGATTTGCCCTTCCTCGTCCAATTCAGCGCCGGCTTGCTCCGCCAGATCATGATGAAAGACATCGCCGCGGGTCGTAAATACCGCATGCGTTGACAAAGACTCGCCATCATCAAAAACCACGGCGGAGATCTGCCCGTCGTCGTGCGAAATCGATCGGATAGAGCGATGTGTGACCGGAATTGAATATTCCGCAAGCCAGCCGGCATGAGCTGTATCCCACAGCGGAGTCTTCCCGTTCGTGCAGATCAATACCTGTGAGGTAAATAGCAGCATACTCAGGGCGTATTCGGCCGACTCATTGTTCCGTCCGACAATGACGATGCTCCGGTTCCGCACACGATACGCATCGCAGTCCTTGCAGAAGAACAGACTTTTCCCGAGACAGTCTTTCACCCCCGGAATGTCGGGGGGCACATGGGTAAGTCCGGTGGATAGCAGCACTCGGCGAGCGACATAGCGCTGTGCAAGACCTGTCAGCTGGAACATGCCCTCGCGGTCCCGTTCCAGCGCATGTATGTCGTCGTCCGCCACTTCAACGCCGAAGCGTCGAACTTGCGCAAATCCTCGGGTGAGCAAGTCGTTCCCGCTGATTCCATCGGGAAACCCTAGATAGTTCTGTACATCTTGTTCCCATTTCGCCATGGAGTGGCCCGAATGGATCAGCAACGTATCGCGCCGGCTCCTCCCGAGGTAGATTGCCGCGGACAATCCGGCAAGACCGCCTCCGACAATGGCCGCATCGTACACATGATGGCTTATGAGATCTCCGTTTCCGCAAAAGCCAGTCAGCTCCATGGCATAATTTGCCTCACCAGCCCCGAAGATTCGTCGTGTACTCGGGGCCGGTAGATGATCCTTGCGCAGGACCTCTCATCAATTTTCGACGGAGCGTCGGAAGACAATCTCCCCCATTTTTTCAACTTGGGTCGCAGCCACCCGCGACATGCTCGGTTCGGCGATCCGTCCCTCTGTTCGATCGAATCCACAGGGCATGATTGTTCTTATCTACATTCGCCGAAATGTGATCTCCTTTCTCGATCGGAGATTTCTCCGTCTTTTCGTCGGCGTGTAAGCTCACTTCTTTGCCGCCCTTGTCCTTTACAACAACGGTCATGCCGTCCACGCGTATGACTTCACCGAACACGACATGGCTTCCCTTCGTTGCGTCTTGTTCGGCCTGTGTGACGTTTCGACCCTCTTGCACTTCACACGGGTTTTCTCGAATTCCTCCTTGCGTGCCTTGAGTTTCTTGAGTGTCTTTTTTCTGATCTGCTGCGGACGCGACATCGCCGACCTGTGGCATGCTGAATAAGAGCAATAAAGTACCCCCCAACAACACTCCAACAGCTTTTGAAGTCATCATAATGCCCTCCTGTTTGAGTTTAGACGCCGATGGCTGAGCCGGTCTGCCATTCACGAACGTCCACCACTCCATGTGTCGAGCCCGGCAGTTGTCGCAACGGCCGCAATCCTCGGGACTCATTCCCGAAGTATCTCATCAAAAAGCGGACCCGACACTCCATCGTCTGGCCATACTTCATCATAGATTGAAGTTTGTCCCGATCCGACTGGTAACGTCCCTCGTATTCGGCGAGGTAACGGCCAAACTCGTCCACCTCGAATCGACGATAGATACGCCAGACTAATGTCTGCCAGGACGAAAGGTTGTGACGCCGAGGCTCTATCCAGCATTGACCCGTGCGAAACCGGAAGTCGTCATTGTATCCCCGCCTGGCTCAACTCGATCTGTTTCATTCATTGGCGGACGCGCATCGATCAGGCCGCGCCGCAGACGCTGGTGGTTTCCTAGAAAATACAATAAGTGTTGCAGGTAGCGCTTTCAGAAGGCACGTGGCCGTACATTACTAATCGCACACGATATCGATGAGGGCGGATAGGAAGCTTTTCCTGTCGGCACACCTCCGTTGGCAAGATATCCCAAAAGCGTCTGTGATATGGATCAACCTTCGATGCAGAGACCCGCCCTCTGATCGGCTGTTCACATTTTTCACGAAGGGACGTTCTCCATCACGCACGCCACAGCGCGATCCCGCCGACCAATCCATTCAGGTTGGACACGATCGTGACATTGGCCGGAAGCAGTGAGATGTCCACGTTCCTCGAATTGCCGCCACCGATGTATAGGCGCGTGAAATGAAATTTTTCCTCGAGTCGTCGAACGAACTTCGCCACACGCCGGTTCCACTTCTTCTTCCCGTCTTTCTCCAACATTTCGTTCCGTAACTTGTCTTTGCCGAACTCGGCATTCGGAACGAGATGACCGTCGGTGAATAACGCCGTACCGACACCCGTACCCAACGTCACAACCAATTCGACCCCTTTCCCGGCAATCGCTCCGAAACCTTGCACATCGGCATCGTTTGCCACGCGGACCGGCTTCTTCAACCGCATTTGCAATACCTCGGCGATGTTGAAGTCTTTCCATTCGGAAGCCAGGTTCGGAGCTTGTTGCACGATGCCATCCACGATGATCCCCGGGAATCCGACCGCAATCCTGTCGAATGATCCAAGATTCTTGGTCAATGTGACGATCGTATCCATCACCTCGCCGGGCATGCCCGAAGAAGGGGTATCTCGTCGAACACGCTCCTCGACGAGATCTCCCAATTCATTGACGACCGCGGCTTTGATTCCAGTGGCACCCACGTCCACGACTAATGTCAATGGACGAGACTTAGCGGATGTGCCGCGGCCCTGGCGGCGAGACGGAAGCGAGCCTGCCGATGCTTTATGCATTGGTCGAACGGGATATTCTCGCCGCGTCCGTTCCCTTTTTGATAGGCTCGAAGACAGCATAATAAGTTGTGCTCCTCTGCGCTGGGTAAGTAGCCAATTTCAACGCTTCTTGATCTGCGAATTAGCCGCCACATATCGTAGGCACCGAGGACGTGCCGCTCTCCTTGAACCATCTCCTTCCAGACGCGAGATTATGCGGCATTTTGTCTCATCTGGAGACAATGATTCCCCCGCCATTCATCCGCCTTGTCATCACGCCATCATGGCCGTGCCGGAGCTATGAGCCCATTCGATCAGAATACGGCAGGCTTTCCTATCGGAGCCATTGGACCAATTCAGCCGTTATTCCAATCATGCCGTTTCTATCGCCTCCCGGCGATCAGTTTCCGCCACCGCGTCCGTCCATCGACGCGTTCTTCCCGCCTCTCACTCCCGGCCTTCCGGCTGTTCGTGGAGATGAGCCTTCCCTCGATGAGCCATATCCAAACTGGAACGGGCCTGCATCGTTTCGGATGCGTTTGGTCCGAATACGTTTTCCTGTATGGTCAACGCATCTTGATAGAGCGGTATGGCGAGATCTCGGTGGTTATGCACCTCATACAGCCGTGCCATCGCGTTGAGCGAGTTGGCGACCAACGGATGGTCGTGGCCGAAGATCTTTTCCCGGATTTCCTTGGAACGGAACAACAACGGGATCGCGAGCGATAGGTTGTCGGCATATAGACTGGCCGCCACGTGATGGAGACTGTCCGCGACGGCGGGATGGTCCGGTCCCAACATCTCTTCGCGAACTACCCATGCGCGATAGAATAATGGACCGGTTAATGCGCGGCCTTGCTGTTGCTCGAATAATGCGCTCGCGACCAGATCCAAGGTATCCGCCACACGGAGATCATGGTGCCCACGAGTCAATGTATAGATCGTCAACGCCCGACGAAAGATCATTTCCGCGCCGGCGAAGTCGTGTTGCTTGAACCGCGTGGTGCCCAATTTATTGAGGAGCGACGCCAGGTCTTGATTAACCTCCTTGTCGGCGGTTCGATCCAAGAGCCCGGCAGCCGTCGCGTATGCTTTTTCAGCTTCGGGCAAGTTCCCGATCGACCTGGCATGGTCCCCTTGCGCTTCGTACCCCGGCCAGCCTATTTCATCGCCGGCGGCGAGTAACCCGACGCAAGCCGTAGTCAACGGCAAGAGCAAGAGGTGTTTGTCGTCATATTCTCGCAGACTCAATGGATCATCTATTCGGTCCTCGATCCAAAAGCACACATCCTTTCCTGGTGGAAACAACGAACTGTACGCGATGGGCTTATCGCTCTTCGTATCGGTTGCCAACACACTATCGGTCGCCGGAGGAGAAACCACCGGATGGTGTTCTGGAAGGAGCACGCCCGCGAAAGACACTGCTGGTGTGAGACAACTATTCAGGATAATGCCAAGGCCCGCGAGGCAGAAGAAAGATGTCGTCCACAATCGAATAATCGTCAATACGGCTGCCATTCTGAACCACCACGGGTACGCCTCAGATAGTGACAAACATCCGAAAGCATGTCGCCATTGATCGTACTACGACCCGGATGGCGGTGAAACTAGTCACCTCCCCAGTATTGCTGAATTATTGGGCTGAAATGTGAACTCTTGCGAAACCAAGTACGGGCAGCACATCAATGTATTTTGGGAACTGACTGGCTGTTCGTGATAACGATAGATAGGATCAGTCGTACAGCGGTCGCTGACGACCGCACAACAATCATCGGTTAGCCTTTTCAGCGCCCGGCAACGCCTTGACTACGCATCCTGCACATAGCTTCGAACCCATCGGACAATGTCCTCCGTTTCCATGGTACCCGACTGCCTCGCCAGTTCGTTTCCTCCTTGAAATATGATCAGGGTCGGAATATTGCCGATTCCAAACCTCGACGCCAAACTCGGCTCTTCGTCGGCATTCACCTTACCCAGTCGAATTTCAGGCTCCAGAGCTTTGGCGGCCTGTTGATACGCAGGCGCCATCACCTGACACGGTCCGCACCAAGACGCCCAAAAATCCACGACCAG
>NZ_JBLYIG010000010.1:0-3698 GCF_049222245.1 Nitrospira sp. BLG_2
TGTTGTGGCCTGCCTGGTTATGATTCTTGGAGTGGCCCAAAGTGGCTTCGTGTGTGCTCAGGACGTCGCGGGTCTGCAATCAGGGGTGGTCAGAGTTGAGTCTAAGCGGCCAGGAACGGGCATTATCGTTCGCTTGGAGAATGATGCGGCACACATCTTCACAGCGGCCCATGTGGTCGTCGGGGCCCCGAATCCATAGGCCGAGATCGGAGTCACCATGGGAGACGAGAGTCCCGGGACCCTTCCCGCTGCCGTGACGAAAGCCTATGACGCACTGCTCTGGCTGATGGGCCATGTGGGCAAATTCCCCCGCTCCCATCGGTTTGTCCTGGGCGATCGGATCGAGTCCCGCATGCTGGCCGTGCTGGAATCGCTAGTCCTGGCCGCCTACTCACGAGAGAAGCGGGAGCATTTGCACCGGGCCAATACGGATGTGCAGGTCCTGCGTCTGCTCGTGCGTGCGGGCAAGGACTTAGGTTTCACCAGTTTGAAACAGTACGAGTTCATCTCCGGGGAACTGGTCGAGTTGGGACGCCAAATCGGCGGCTGGACGAAAGCGCAAGCGAGGTGATCGATGGGCGTCTTGTTTGCCCGAGTCGCCAGTTTCTCGAATCTGCTGGAGGCGGCGCGTTTGGCCAGCCGAGGCAAGCGGTTCCGCCCGAACGTGGCTGCCTTCTCCTTGAATCTGGAAGAAGAGCTGCAAGGCTTACAGCGGGAATTGGTCACCCGTACCTATCGCCCCGGACCGTATCGCACGTTTCTCGTTCGCGAGAAGAAGCCTCGATTGATCAGCGCGGCACCGTTCCGCGACCGAGTCATGCATCATGCCCTGTGCAATGTCATCGAGCCGCTGTTCGACCGAGGATTTCTCTTCGACTCTTACGCCTGTCGCAAAGGCAAGGGGACGCACGCGGCCGTCGAGCGGGCATCCAGCTATGCCCGGCGATTCCGGTACGTCCTCAAATGCGACGTGGAGAAATATTTCCCGAGCATCGATCATGAGATTCTCATGGGCTTGATTGCCGAACGGATTTGGGATGAGCAGGTATTGTGGTTGGTGCGGACGATCGTGCAAGGCAGTAATCCGCAACCGGAATCGCTTCATTATTTTCCAGGCGATGGCCTGTTTACCCCCTATGAGAGGCGGCGGGGCATTCCGATCGGGAACCAGACGAGCCAGTTTTTCGCGAATGTCTACCTGGACAAGCTGGACCATTATGTGAAAGAAGTACTCCGAGTGCCTGGCTATGTCCGCTATGTGGACGATCTGCTTGTTTTCGATGACGACAAGGAGCGTCTCCACGAAATACGTGCAGCGATCGAGGCGTTCGGCGAACGGTTGCGCTTGCGGCTGCATCCGCGCAAGTGTTTCGTGGCTCCGGCCAGCGCAGGGGTCACGTTCCTGGGTTATCGGATTTTTCCGACTCATCGCCGGCTCGATGCCGGCAATGTCCGGCGATTCAAGCGGCGGCTTCGCCGCTATGGTGAGGCCGTCGCCAAGGGGCGCATGTTAGAAGCGCAGCGGCGAGAATGTATCCGTAGTTGGATCTCGCATGCGGCGTATGCCGATACGGCACGCCTGTGTGCGAGAATTTTGGGAAAAACGGCACAGTGAGTGAACGGATGCTCGGAGATACGCGTTGATGAGCGAGCAGAGTATGGCGGGGCTTCAGTCCTGTCATGCGGGGTCGGTCGTTCTAGCGCTGCGCGGTGGGTCCTGGAACAATGAACCGGACAACGTGCGATCCGCGAACCGGAACAGGAACACACCTACGAACCGGAACGACAATATCGGGTTCCGATGTGCCCAAGACGCCTGCCCGATGGCCGGAGTTCGAGTCTTCATAGGGGAGACACGGAGTGCGCTGTCGGGCGTCCAGACCGATCCCGGGCTGACGCGAGCACATTCAAGTCAGCCGAAGAACGCACCACCTTGATGCCGGATCGGCCAAGTGGCCCGAGCACTGGTCCAGGGCCGATCCGGAATCGAGGCAACAAGACAAAAGGGATAAACCGTCCTCTCCTTCAATGGCCATGCAACGGAGCGAACGTATGCCGGTATCCTGCCATAGTCCTTATGCCGAGAGGTGGTGGGGGTTCAGCAGGGTCAGTCGGTGCATCGCACTCTTCATGCTGCTCGTCCTCGTTAGCAGCAGTCCCCTGCAGGCCGAGTCCAACGAGCACGACGCGTTGAAAACGGGGGTGGTGCAAATTACCGCTCGCGTCGACGGAAGGGAACGAATCGGCACGGGGATCATCGTGGCCCTTCGGAACGATGCGGCGTACATCGTCACCGCCTCGCATGTGGTCGAAGGCGATCCACAACCGAAGGTCGCGTTCTTCATCGACTCCCATCGCTCATTTGACGCTTCCACCAGAGGTCTGGATAGCCAGAATCCAAAAGGATTGGCCTCTTTGATCGTGCGGGGAACGCTTCCGGCTGGTGTGCGTGCGTTGGGAATCGAGGCGGCACGACGGGTGAAAGACGGGGACGCCGTGACGATCATTGGATTTCATCAAGTCGTCGGCGTGCCGTGGTTGGTCACCGACGGAAAGATCGCCGGCCGCAAGGGAGCCGATCTGGTGTTTACCGGGACTGCCGACGTAGGAAATTCCGGTGGTCCGTTGATGCTCAACGGCAAGGTGGTCGGTGTCGTCACGAGTGTTGCCGGTGGGTTTGGCTATGCCTCGCCTTCCACCATCGTCCTGGAGGCACTGCGGGGCTGGAACGTCCCGGTGGAGGACCGGGATCGCACCGGCACGGAACAGTCCCGCGAGATGACCGGCAAGGATGGCGCGCCGATGGTGCTGATTCCGGCCGGAGAATTCTGGATGGGCTCGCCGGATGGCGAAGGAGACAAGGACGAACACCCGCGCCATCGCGTCTCGCTGGACGCTTTTTATCTGGATAAGTATGAGGTGACGAATACCCGCTTCGAGCAGTTCGTTCGCGACACCAGCTACCGCACCACGGCTGAGAAGGAAGGCAAGGCGTACACGCTCACATCTGCCGGAAAGTGGGAGGAGGTCAGCGGGGCTCATTGGCGGAAACCGGAGGGGGGCGACACAGTGTTCATCTCGAACCGGGCGGAGCATCCCGTGGTATCCGTCTCCTGGGAGGACGCCCAGGCCTATTGCCGTAGGGCGGCCAAGCGGCTGCCCACCGAGGCGGAGTTCGAGTATGCCACGCGTGCCGGTAGCGAAACCAAGTACTGGTGGGGAGATGAGAGTCCGGGCTCGCGTCGTGTGGCGAACGTTGCCGACGAGTCCCTCAAGCGGCAATATTCGACCTTCACCATTATGACAGGCTATGACGATGGCGCTGTCCGAACGGCGCCGGTGGGGTCCTATGAAGCCAATCCATATGGGCTGCACGACATGATCGGGAATGTGTGGGAGTGGACGGCGGATTGGTATGACGAGACCTATTACACCAAGAGTCCAGAGCGCAATCCAAAAGGGCCCTCTAGCGGCCAATATCGGGCGCTGCGCGGTGGGTCCTGGGGCGATGCTCCGGGCCACGTGCGCTCCGCGTACCGGACCGGGAACTCACCTACGCTCCGGATCGTCAGGCTCGGGTTCCGCTGTGCCCAGGACGTTCAGTGATTCCCTTTACCCTCTGTCCCTGTTCCCTTTTCGCTTGTTCCTCGGCGTTTCTCGCGAGGGGCCAACAAGCCCCGATCGGCGGCTCCTGGTGC
>NZ_JBLYIG010000011.1:0-12612 GCF_049222245.1 Nitrospira sp. BLG_2
AGCCCTTTCGACGGCCTTGCAGAAGGCGTAGATCGTGTACATGGCGTCGCGTTTGGCTTTGGGAAGGAACAAAAACGAATAGTAAAAATTACTGCCGCTTTTCTTCGTGTAGGCCGTGCAGCAGGCTTGAGCTTCAGAGACCGTCATGACGCGCAGCCTGCGGTAAGTGTAGTCGCTTCAAGTTTGATCGCTTTGGCGGCGTCGATAGGATGGGCAGGACTCTTGTGCAGAATGGCCGCGAGTAACTCCACGCCGTCGACGAGTCGAGGGCCGGGGCGGCTGAAGAAGGATGCCGCATCAACCACGTAAACATCCGGTCCTTGTTCGGAAGTCCGCCGCCATACGTCACCGGTTTGCCCGGCTCGCCTGAGATCATTGACCGTGCGCTCGACGGAGTAACCGCAGGGCATCACAAAAATCACGTCGGGTCGAGCGGTTTCCACGGCGTGCCACGTCGTTTCATATGATGGAGCATCCTGGGAGCCAAGGACGTCGTGGCCGCCCGCCAGCTCGACCATTTCCGGAACCCAATGGCCTGCGACATAGAGAGGATCCAGCCATTCTAGACACACCACGCGAGGACGCGACCGCGTCCTCCTGGTCTCTGCTCGCACGTGGTCCACTCGCCGCCGGAGCTCCCGGGCGAATGCCCGTCCCTTCGAGAGTACGCCTGCCGCTTCGGCAATACGCTCGATATCATGGATCATGCTGTCTAACGTCGTTGGGTTGAGGGTGAGCACGTGAGGTTGGCATTGAAGTGACTCGATCGCGCGTATGAGTTGGTCCGGCGTGACTGAGCAGACGTGACACAGATCCTGCGTCAAAATAAGGTCCGGATGGGCACCGCAAAAGGCGTTCTCATCGAGTCGGTAAAGCCGCTGTCCTGACGCAACCAGTTCTTTGACCTGTCGGTCGATTTCCCTACCGGTGCCTCCGTCCTTTCCGACCAGAGATTCGATCATGACGGGAACATGTCGAACCGAGGCAGGAAAGTCGCATTCGTGGCTGATGCCGACCAGCTGATCAGCCAAATCGAGAGCGGCGACCACTTCGGTTGCCCCTGGGATGAGTGAGCAGATTCTCATCGTTATATCGAGCTCATGTCGACCACAAGCGAGCACACACGTCCTGGAGGCGTGTGTCGCTTAAACTATGACTGATGGCATCGGCCTCGTGGAGATCTTGTACGGTGTGGGTATTGGCTACCGCCAGGACCTTCATTCCCGCTGATCGTGCGGCACGGATACCGGGGCGGGAATCTTCGATAGCCAAGCAGGCAGCCGGCGGGATCGGGGCCGCAGAATGCCGGCCGTTCAATCCCGCCAGCGCTTGCAGGAATGGTTCCGGATTCGGTTTACCACACGTAACATCCTCCGCACTGGTAATGTGACCGAATGCTTTTCGGATCCCAATTTGTTCCAGCACCAACTCGATCTCGGTGCGCAAGGCTCCCGAGGCGATGGCAATGGGGTAGGCGGCCGCGGCGTCTTCGACAAATTCTCGGACACCCGGAAAAATCACGAGGTGATCCTTAATTGAGGACAAATAGGCGACGGCTTTTTTTGCCATCAACTCTTCGACAAGCGAGGGAGAGACTGGACGTCGATTGACTCGTAGCGCTTCCAGAATACATCCGCGATCGTCGAAGCCGAGATAGTCGGCGTAATAGTCTTTTTCGGTCAGAATGATGTCGATGTCTGCCAGTATCCGGCGCAGACTTTCAAAGTGAAGCGGTTCAGTGTCGGCGATGACACCGTCGAAGTCGAAGATCACGGCGCGCATGGATTCCCGAGGCTTGTGATTGTCTCACCTATACGTACTGAGGCGCGGACGGGCGGTATTATAGCACAGAGGGCGACGATACGATCATTGCCCTCTGTGCCTGGTGCGCGCGGTGAAAAAGTCGATCAGGGTTTCGATTGAAGCTGTTTCTCAGCCAACCAGCCTTTCGTGCCGAAGTCACTGCGGACGGAATAGACCCATCCGCTGTCCTGCAGGTCGCCATCGAGAATCGTGAGAGCGGTTCCTGGCGGAATGGCCGGTCCCGGTCTTGTCCCTTCTGCGTCTTGAGCCAGGAGCACTTTTGTCCCAGGATTCGTGGGATCAGCGAGTACACTGACTCGTTGCCCTTCGCTGAACCGCGGAGTCGGTGAAGCGGTGATGGGTACCGGTACTGATGGCGGTGGAGTTTGAATCGGAGCCGAGGCCGTCGGCGTTGGCTGGCTAGATAGAGGTGCAGGAACGGGAGCCTGTGTCGGTGCTGCAGCCTGCGGCACCTCGACTGGTGCTTCATGAGGTGGAGTCGAAGCAGCCGTTTGAGGCTGAGTCGCCGGGACGGGCGGTGCCGGTGGAGCCAGTTTTTGAGCGACTGGCGGCGGTGGTTGTGGAGCCGGCGATTCACCGAGAAGCGGCCCGACATACTCCGTGATCATCTCCGGCTCCATCGCGACATAGGCGCCGGCGCCGATCACGATCAACACAAGTACCCACAGGAGAGGACGCCCGCTCGATTTCTTGGGCGGCTTCATGGGAGAAGGTGATCGAATCGTGGTTGTCTGTTCCA
Organism: Nitrospira sp. BLG_2; assembly: GCF_049222245.1. Classification (NCBI taxonomy): domain Bacteria; kingdom Pseudomonadati; phylum Nitrospirota; class Nitrospiria; order Nitrospirales; family Nitrospiraceae; genus Nitrospira; species Nitrospira sp. BLG_2. The sequence continues at coordinate 2,564 of NZ_JBLYIG010000011.1, forward strand.
GTTCTTCTTCCGTGAACTCCAGATCCGGTTCCGGCTGGCGAGCAAAAAACAGGCTCCAATTCAGAGGATTGCCGACGAACGACGGACCCTCAGCGATAGGCAACATCGAGCACCTCCCTCTAGCGACAGCATCGTAGAATTTGTAAAAGTACTTATCACCAAGGCTGTGGACTGTCAATTTTGTAGGCGTTTTCGACGGAACTATTCGGTGCGGATGGGTGTTCGACAGGATTGCATGTGGGAGCAGGGCAGCACGTGATGGTCTCGACTGCCTGAACGAAAACCGGTCAGCCCTTTGCGGCGCAGCTCATAGGAGAGGCGAACGGCAAGAGAAGTGAATCGCTCGACCCTCTTGCATGTCTGTTGGGGCGGCATGCACAATACGTCGCCATTGATCATGAAGTCCTACCGCGAAGAACTCTGGTTTGAGACTAAGACCAGGCGAGCCTACATCAATATTACGCCTCACATCGAGACGGTGATAAAGAAGAGCGGGATACGCGAAGGCCTCGTCCTGGTGAACGCGATGCACATCACGGCCAGCGTGTACATCAATGACGATGAGCCCGGCCTGTTACAGGACTATGATGATTTCTTGGAACGTCTCGCCCCTCAGGAGGCAAGATATCGACATAACAACACAGGAGAAGACAACGGGGACGCCCATCTGAAGCGACAAGTGATGGGGCGCGAAGTTGTCGTCGCCCTCACAGAGGGTCAGCTCGACTTCGGTCCTTGGGAACGAATTTTTTACGGCGAATTCGACGGGCGTCGACGCAAGCGGGTTCTCGTGAAGATTATCGGTGAATAGAATGTGTGCTGATCCTATGTGCCAAGTCGCGAGTAATCGTCCCGAGGCTTGCATGGGTAGGAAAAGTTTGGCAACATGCATTTTGAGTTATCGTACCACGACCGCGGGTTCGCATAGTAGGGAGCCTCGATGTTAGGCTGGTCTCGTCCCGATCCACTTACAAGGGATCTCATTCATCTTATCAATGCTCGTCGCCACGATCATGGCGACACCGATGATGCGATCGATACCTTGCAGGCGTTTCTCGAGCAAGGCCGGGAGCACGATTTACTGACCGTGCTTGCCGCGCTCGACGAAGAAATGGCCGAATGGCTCTTCGATCTAGTCGCCGAAGCGAGTTGCACGTTGCTATTGGACGGGCCCGACGACGAAAAGCCGACTTATGCCACGATGGCGGCTCTGGAGCTTCCCCTCCAGGCGAACTTAACCGCACCACTCAAGTTGAAGATCGATCCGATCGCCACAGCTGATCTCCTGAACAAGTATCTCCAGCTCCCTGCAGGAACGGTTGTTCGCGTCGAATCGCGCCTCTTGACCGATGCAACGTTGGAAATGTTGAATCTTCAATTGTTTCATGACCATCTTGTGACGGTCGCGGATTCCAGGCGTGCCCAATCCGTGGCGGCGCGGTTGCTTCCTCCTGTGGAAAATACCGCATTTCTCCTGTTTGAGCTGATCGGAGCTCCGGATCCGGGCTTGCCGGATGCATGGGAGGATCGACAGCGCCGCGAGATTCTCGAAGGGCTGGTGAAGCAATGTCCGGAGTTGGCATGTGCGCCGGACACCATTGAGGCGCCGGTGTACGCTGCATATGCCATGTTCGACGCGCAGAATGCCGTGCGCCTCCATCATCTCGCCGATGAAACCGCCGCTGTGTGGAGGGAACTGGATCCGCTGGTAAGGTCCCGTACCATCGTCCATCTCCATACACAATGTGGTAATGGTGTCTATATGCCCGTGTGGACCGATCTGTTCGATCCGGAGCTTCCCGAGGAGCACGGCCCTGTCTGGACTTCCCCTGATGTTTGGGTCTTCACCGCCGATCTGCCGATTGAATGGCCGGGTGAGATGCTGACCAATCGGTTATTGGCGGAAGGCTGTACCAGGTTCGAGAATCACATCGTCGAAACCCCGGACAACTAGTTCTACTCCTGTCGGTTCGGTTGACGTCACGGTCTTGCGCAAAACTCCCCTTTCGGTGATTTTCTCGTCGCTTTATTTTATTCTCACCGTGATGAAGACTGCCAACACCGAGGAACAATCAGGGAAAACTACAACGCGTCTCGTCACAGTGACGGGCTTGATTTTAGTCTGGACTATCATTTGGGCGAATTTCCCATCGAAAGAAGAGCTCCTGTCGGCTCAATTGGCATCACCAATCGCCGAAGCGCCGCATCCATCCGAGCTTGACCTGACGATCCCAGGCGTAGTCAGTCCGCCGACAGAAATCTCAACGAGAGCGGCGGACTCGCCATCTGCGACCACGTATGGTGGATTGTCTGTCCCGCACGACCGGCGTGCCAGGCAAATCGCCGAAGTGAAGTGCGAGGCTGAGGTGCAGTCATACTGCCCGGATTCGCTTTCAGGAGAAGCGCGTCGACGTTGCGTGCTACAACGTATGAAGCAATTTGATACGACCTGCCAACAGGTCGTTCAGCAGCGGCTGGCACGCTGGAAGGAAGCCGAAGGATATAAGTTTATCTGTGCGGAAGATATGAAGCGTGTTTGTCCGACAGTGCAACCTGGGGATGGCCGTATCCTGCAATGTTTGCAAGAACACGAACAGGACCTCTCCGAAGGGTGCTACCAAAGTTTGCCCAAAGGGCATCTTCATTTCCGAAACTAGAGCATACATCGGGCACGCAGGCTGTACAGCTTTGCGTGTGCGTTTTATGGTCGGCGTTACGCGATTCAGAACGGCGATCGGGAAGTTCGGCTAACATCGAAGCTCTTATGGAGAATCGAGGGAAGCCGCGCGGGTAATATCGGGTAATATTTAGGCGGCCAACCCTTCGAGGCAGGATCGAAGTTCCATGGCGAATTCACCGGCGCGGCGATACCGGTGAACCAGGTCTTTGTGCAATGCTCGATCCAGGACATTCTTTATGTTAGGAGGGAGATCGGGCCTGATGGCTTTGACGCTGAGATGCGGCGTATGAGTGATAGCAAACAGCAATGCCGAAACGTTGTCCGCGGTAAATGGAGGGCGACCGGTCAGGAGTTCGAACATCACGACGGCAAGCGAAAAAATATCTGATCGCCCATCCACCTTCTTTCCGGCGATCTGTTCGGGTGACATGTACGTCGGTGTTCCCAGCACGATATTCGTCTGAGTTTTCGACGACGTCGCCATCTTGGCGATGCCGAAGTCCATGACCTTGACGACCTCATCGGTGGTCAGCATGATGTTCGCCGGTTTGATGTCGCGATGCACAATCCCCTGCTGGTGGGCATAGTCCATCGCTTCGGCGACGGTCACCAGTATCGGGATCACCTTTTCCAGCGGCAAGAGATTCGGTTTCCGTGACCACTGTTTGAGCGTGGTGCCTTGAAGCATCTCCATGGCGATGTAGCCGAGGTCGTTTTCTTCTCCGGCATCGAAGATCGTGACGATGTTGGGGTGAGACAATCGTCCGGTGGATTCGGCCTCCCGAAAGAACCGAGCCTTCACCTCCTGCAGTTTATCTCGGTCGTCGTCCTCATCGAGCCGCATGGTTTTGATCGCCACGAATCGTTGGATCGTCGGATCTTTGCCAAGATATACCACCCCCATCGAGCCGCGTCCTAACTCCTTTAACACCTTGTATCGACCGAGTGCACTCGGCGGGCTGTTCTGTGCGGCGAAAATATACGCTGCAGACTTGCTGCTTCCCTGCTCCGGGTCGATTTCCCCAGTACGTTCGTCTTGCTGTCCAAGCTCTTCGCGGCTGGTTGATTGCACAGGTTTCACGAAAAAACGGTGAAGGGCATCAAGATGCAGGAGCCATGCGGCAGTGATCCAGAATCCAATCAACGTCAATGACGCAGCATGGACCATGGCGTAGCGCGGGAGCCCCATACGATTAAGAAGCGAGAGTCCGACAACTCGGAGAGCCTTATCCATCACGATGATGAGTAATAGGGCTGTAACAGGAAGGACCAGTTGTCGCAGAAACGAAAAACCTCGCCCGTTATCCGGCATCTGTCGGAATGCGCGGAGCGAGAGGATGCAGAGAGCGACCAACCCCGTGCCTTCAATGATAAGTCGAATGATGTGAGGGCCGGTCAAGTCGAACAACGTGAAGGGAAGCGACTGCGCCGCCGGTAGTTTGCTCAGTATGGGACCGGCAAAGAGTGCGACCAGTACGGCGAACACATATTGAACGGCCCAGCTCGATGTGTTGACCATGAGTGACGAGATCTGAAGATAATCAGAGTCTAGCGGATACCGAAGAAGAGTCAATGGATTGGAAAAAATATGCGAAGGATACCGCCCTAGAGCCTCCCGGCGGCGTCCTTCATCTTGGGAAGCAGTGAGGTTGGAATGTGCAACGTACCCTTTCCGATGCCGACTTCGATGTCGGGTTTCGTGAGGCCATGAAAGTCGCTTCCACCGGTGACCAATAGACCGAGTTGTTGAGCCAGACTGAGGTATTCTCGAGTCTGTCGCGCAGCATGCGTGCTATAGTAGACCTCTACACCGTCGAGCCCGTCGGCTTTGAGCTGTCGAACCAGATCAATCAGCGGCTGTTCGGCCACCCTGACCCACGTCGGATGAGCCAGAACTGCAAGTCCGCGAGCGGCTTTGATCCAACGAATCGCTTCGGCAGGGCTCGGAAGCTCCCGAGGAACGTAGGCCGGCTTACCCTCGGCAAGGAAACGATCGAAAGCTTCTTTGGCGGAAGCGACGACACGTTTGTCCATTAAAACACGGGCGATGTGCGGCCTACCGATCGAGTCGGTGCCGGCGAGTGAGCGGACTTCATCGTACGTAATGCCGATCCCAAGGGTCTGTAAGCGTTCGATGATCTGTGGATTCCGGCGATGACGGGCGTCTCGCAAGGTCTTCAGGCGTTCGAGCAAATCGAAGTCCTGCCAATCAAGAAAATACCCAAGAATGTGTACCTCGGAGCTTCCGGCAAGCGAGCTGATTTCCACGCCGGGTATGATCTCGATCCCACACTGTTGTCCGACTGCAATGGCTTCGGCTATACCCGTCGTGATGTCATGATCGGTGATGGCCAAGGCCGTCACCGCCGCTCGGTGTGCCATGTTCACCACCTCGGTGGGCGTGCAACTCCCGTCAGAGTGGGTGGTATGCAGATGAAGGTCCAAGCGGCTCATGTCGACGGTCCTGGAGGTTGAGGTTTCTGGGCGGCAAGTTGGGCCGTGTAGATGAACTCCGACCCGCTCATTCCTGCGTGGAGCCCTTCGTCATAATGGAGAATACGAAGCCGGGGTACGAGACTTAAGAGTTCACAGTGCGCAAGGCAAAACTCTCGGCGCTTTGGATGACGGCGCTGGATGTGATTATCGACGGTGAAGGTTTCATACAGCAAGATACCGCCGGGCTTCAGTGCGTCAATAAGATAGGGGAAGAGCGGTCGATTCAGGTAAAAGAAGACGAGAATGGCATCGTACGCTTCCTTCCGGAGATGGTCCTGCGGCGGCTCCAAATCAAGCACTCGTGAACTGATCCCGGTGAGATGCCGGACGAGGGCACTGGCAGAAAGTTGTGCGAGGGCCTGCTCATCCCGATCGATGGCGTCGACCTGGTAGCCGAGCGAAGCGAGGAACAGCGTGTGACGCCCTCCGCCGGAGGCTACATCGAGGATCTTTCCTTGAGGAAGACGATGAAGCTGTTCGACGAGAAATTGGGCTGGTGGTGGATCTGCGCGGAGGATTTGCTGCGAGAGCCGTGTGCGATCAACGCAGATTCCGACGGAGCGGGTCGTCAAGGAAATCGGAGGATGCATCTTCCGCAGCCACAGCTTGATACGACCGATTGGGAATTCATCGAACAGAGCCGCCAGAAGTCGTTCCGCCAGCGTTTCCAACAACTGAGATTCCTGAACGGTTCCGATATCGACGACACGCTGAGCCACTTTCGCGTAGTCGATCGTGCGAACAAGGTTGTCGGATAACCCGGCTGCTTCCAGTGGATAGTCCAATTCCAAATCGACGGCAAGCGGTTGCGGGTGAGCCCGCTCCTCGGGCGTCACGCCGCAGCAGCCGCGGAATTCCAATTCTTGGATGACGATGTGTCCACCCATAGACGCATTGTCGGAGATCGGATTTCAGCCTGTCAAGCGAGGAAAGGATATAGGGTAAGGCATAGACGAGCCGTATACGACGTCTAGATGAAGTAACGGCTTGTATCGAATTTGTGCTCCGTATTGTCCACCAGCCGAATGATGCTGTGGCGGTACTCGCCAACGTCGTTTTTCTCGGTCAGGTCCAACTCGGGGCCATTGTCGACGGAAGCGCCCTGCGCGTCGGTGATGACTTGGACGATCGGCCGCTCGCTGTCGGCCTTATCGGCGGCAGGCTTGAGCACGACGGCGAATTCGTCGGAGTCGAGGAGCACCAGGCTTCCAATCGGAATGATCCCCACGCAATTGACGAACAGTTTGAGCAGGGTCGCGTCGAAACTTTTACCGGATTTCGCCAGCATCATATCCAGCACTTTCGAAGGTGACATCGGTTCCCGGCGGTAGACGCGGGAGGACGTCATGGCATCGTAACAATCGGCGATTGTGAGAATGCGCCCCGTCAAAGAAAGTTTCCACGGAGTTTTTAGTTTGGGATAGCCCGAATAGTCCAAGTTCATGTGATGTTCAAAGGATGCTGCGGCCATACGTGTCGGAAGGTTGGTGATGCCGCGTAACTGCGTGAGACTCAAGACTCCTTCGGTGGGATGGTTGCGCATCATCGTCCATTCGTCCTCCGTAAACTCACCCGGCTTATTCAGGATTTCAAGGGGAATGGTCGATTTACCCATGTCATGAAATAACGCCGCCAAGCCAAGGTCGGCCAGCTCAGGTTTAGGATAACCGATTCTGTTGGCGAGAGCGATGGACAACAGCGAGACATTGACGGAGTGGTTATGCGTGTATTGATCGTGACAGCGAAGTGTCGTGAGACCCAGCATGATCGGCTCGTCTTGCATCATCAGATCGACGATATTTTGAATGGCACGTTTAGCCTGCTTGAAGTTGAGGGTTTTGCCGTCACGGGACGACTGAGTCAGATTGCCGACCGCATCGACGGCTTTGCCATACGCGGCTTTCGAACGTGCCTTGTGTCGTGCCTTCGCATCGCCGTTCCCCGCAAGATCGTCCTTGAGACGGAGAAGTCGAAGGTCTTTCAGTTCGATGCCGGTCACGGCCAGGTTCGTCAAGTCCCGTCGAAAGTCCTCAATCGACATTGTCGCCGGGTCAAGACTGACGAAAAGGTGAGCGAATTCACGAAGGTCTTTGGAAGAAACCGAGGAAGAAAAGGTCAGCCCACCGATCTTCCACTTTTTCAGGGCGTCCAGGATGCTTGAGACGACCAACATTTGTTGCGCGGTTACCTTCAGATGGTTCTCGCCGAGGAAGAGAAAATCGTCCTGCACCCACAAGGTGACCGGTTGGTCATGGGCGAGGGTTTCAATGAGGGTCAACATCGTTTCGACCGGTTTGTCGAGAGCGGCGTTGGTCCGGCCATGGATCTTTGACGTCTTGATCAGCGTGTTCAACTGTGTGATGAGCTGAAATCCCAGCATCACCAACTGTTGGTCGAGGATGTCTCCAGCTTCTGATCCTTGGCCGATCTTCCGCGACAGTGACTTTTCGTGTGTCAGGATCGGTTGCATAGTGTCTTCGCCGGCCTGGTTTCGCAGAGGTTTTGACTGAGGGTCTTTCACGATTGTGCTTCCTTGTGTGTTGCGCCGGCGGAAGGGGCACTGCGTTGTAGTCGTTGAGCTTGCGATAATGCCGCGGCACAAGCCTGGCGAACCGCGGAGCTTCCCCTTTTGATTCCAAGCGAGAGAGCCGCGATAGCGGCGGAGGTGGCAAGTTTTCCGAGCGTTTCCGCTCCGATGACCGCCAGCTCTTCTTTTTTTCTTCGATTCATCCAGGCCCATTCGGTCATAAGCCCTTGCCAATAAGGAACCGCTTCGTCGCCGCACGTGGCGCGGATGGCCTGAAAGACCGCTCGGCGCTCACTGATCGAGCGATCCATGAACCCTTCTTCCGACACAAGCGGAGACCAAACGGAGAAGGGAACGGTGTACTGGCCGGACATGAGCAGCTTGAGCACGGCAAATCGGACCCCTTCATCTTCATCGGTCGCGAGGGAGACCAGTTTCGTGCCATTGCCGTTGGGTCGGAACAGGCCCAGAGCGCGGACCACTTCCCGACGAACCAGCGCGTCAGGGTAGCGGATCAATTTTTCGGCCGGATCGGCGAACTTCGGATTGTTCCACTTGATGAGGATTGAAAGCAGATTACGAACATACCCAGGTCTGCGGTCCGATAACCCTCGCAACAAAGGATCGGGGTGGTCTTTTGCCAAGACCGCGAGGGTTTCCGACACAATGGCTTGGTGGATCGGGGATGTGACGTTGGCAAGAAGCGAACAGATCGATGGGACGGCATCCTCTTTCATCAACAGTAAGATGGTGGAGAGCCCCTTCACGTCGGCATCGGGGCTTCGGTTGAGATAGGTCTCGATCACCTTCACCCGTTCCGCCCGACCAAGTCCGTTGAGGAGAGAGGCCAACTGTTGCTTATGTTCCTCATGCAGATCAGGCCGCACGACGTCCGTTTCATGGAGAAGACTTAAAACATTCTCCAACACCGTCCATTTGCCGTCGCGAAGAAGGGAATCTACGATAGTGCCCCACAGACTGAAGAGCTTTGTCAGCAACGCCGGAGACTGCTCTGATGCGAGGATTGCGGTCAGCATGTCCAGGATGTAGATAAGGCTATCCTGTTTTCGCTCCGTCTCGATTTCTTGCGCAATGACGGCAAGCTCTTCTTCCGTCACTTCATAGCCGGCAAGTCCGGACTGGAAACGGCTTCTGGCGTTGCCGGAACCGCTGCCATTGGAATCGGTTCCCGATCCGCTTTGTTTTTTGCGTTCCCGTTCCCGATTTAACAGTTCTCTGAGCGTCGAATCCGATGAACTCATGCTTCCGTCGAGGCGGGTAAACCCGTCGTGGCTTGTCGAAAACTTAGAAAGTTCCTCGGCCGTCACGAGCGTGATTGTCGACAAATTCCGAGACCAAAGACGTGTGACGATATCATCGTCGTCTGCATTCGAATCGGCGTCGCTCCATAGGGAGGCGAGAAAGAGGGACAGATCCTCTTGTGTAAGACCTTGGTGGAGGACCAGTTCTCGAATGCCGTCGGCATACAGCTTGAAGGCTATGCCCTCGCTTCCTCCGTCCTTTTCCGCCTGGTACACGACGGAGTCCTTGCACAGCAATTCGGACCGTTGAACGAAGAAAGCCAATTTTGAATATGTGGCCAGGTGATGAGTCAATTCTTCGAACAGCTGCTGGGTAAATTTTAGTGCTACGGGATTCGTTGAGCCATATGTCCGGTTCGATTTGGCAGTCTTGTCCAGTAGTTTTAGGATACGTTTGATGGAGATAATCTCCGGGTCTTCAGCAGCGCGTGCGGCAACCGCGGCGGTCATCATTTCTTGAGCCTTTTTGAGCTCCGTCGTCATACGTAAGACCTACCGGCAGATCACAGATTCGTCAAGAAAAGCGCCGTTCTTTACAGCCGTTCTACGATAGCTACGTGCTCGAAGCCGGCGGCTTGTTTGTCATGAGAGGCATCGGTAGAATCGGTCCGTAGATGAATAGAGCTCTCCTGGTAATATGTTTCGGCGATAGTCTGACGGCAGGATTTCAGTCGCCGGCCAAGGACAATCCGGCAGGTCGGGAAACCCCGTACGGGCAGTTTCTCCACTCATATTTAGGTGATGTTATCGAGGTTCGCACCAGTGGGGTGTGCGGCGAATTGACGGGTGAAATGATCACGCGATTCAAGCGGGATGTGCTCGATCATCAGCCCAACTATGTGCCCATTCTCGGGGGAACCAACGATCTGGGGGGGAATGCATCACCGTCCAAAATCATGCGCAATCTGGCCACGATGTACAAGCAGACTCGCGCGATGGGAGGGTTGCCTATTCCGGTGACCGTTCCTTCGATACGAGTGGAAGACGCTTCTTCCAGTCGAGAGGGACGGGAGTGGATAACCGA
>NZ_JBLYIG010000012.1:0-6506 GCF_049222245.1 Nitrospira sp. BLG_2
GGCACGAGAGAGATCCTCTCGGATATCGGAACGGGCGGGAGAAAGACCGACCTGTTCCATGACTATACGCATGACACAGGCGGCCATTTCGTTGAGCGGTTCGAGGAATTCCATCGGACGCAGGGTGGGACACTCTCCGAAATGCATAACACGCGGATGTTCAGCGGGACCAAATGGATCCCTGATCCCGTCCATCAGGGGCAACATCATCCCGTGCAGATGCGCGGGTTCATGGATGAACAAGGCAATGTGGTCTACGCCGAATTTCAAAGCGGCCAGTATGGGAAGACGTGGAACTACAAGGTGGTGGATGGTAAGGCGCAATGGGGTGTTGCCGAGACGGCTCAGCCCACGTCTGGTGGACTGGGTGTGACGAATTTCCGTTCGCTCTCCAAGAACGAGGTCGAAACGAGTGGATTAGCTTCGACCCAGGTCATCGGGCCTGATGGAAAGCTGCTCTATGAGAAGGGGGATAGCGGCATACAGGTGATCGAATGGGATGTGTACAGGCATGAACTCCAGCGACGGGTGAACATCGGCGCCGAATATCCTGTCTTTGGGCACTGGGATGCGAAAGAATTTACCAATGAAGACAGTGGGGCGAAGCAAACCCTCAGGGCGATCGGAGCCGGCAAAACAGCAATTGACATTGTCACGGGCGCGGGTAATCTGCCCATGACGGGTCGCCGGCTTGGTGGAGTATTCGGAGGCGGATCGGGGGCCGCAGGTTCAAAAGGAGGACCACTTCCAGGAGGAGGTCCCACTGGTCGGCCTGGCATGCAGCCTGGGCCTGGGACTTCGCCCCAGAGGATGGAAGACCTCCAGAGGTTCCAAGACGATCTTACTCATGCACTCAAGCAAAGTGGAATCGACATTACTGGAGCGAAGGGCGCTGGTAAGCACATTCAACCGTGATCCCCTCGCATCAATAGGAGTGCTTGATGCGCATTGCGGGATCGGAACACTTTCGCGTGTCACGCAAGTAGCCCTGGGGAAATGGCTACTGTTCGTAAATTGAAGTAAACCTTTTCCCCTGACAATGTGTAGGTGCACTCATCATGGTGTGGACCCGATTAGAGGTCTTGTGGCGGCAGCTGAACAGCTGGTGGAACGGCCTTGGATGGGAGCTATCTCAACGAGGAGATGAGCTGGGTCTGTTGGATTCCGATCCTGAGTCCAAAGGGGAGGAACTGAATCCTGGAACTGGTTACCCGATGCTCGACGAGATCTTGGATGTCCACGGAAACACATATGGCAGAGGAGAAGACTCTCTCTGCGATGATGACTAGCCGTCGGCTGATGCGATGACTGTTATCAGTTGTTGTGAGTGTTGGACGCGTTTCACACCCATGGTATTGGAGCCGCGCTGAACGTATCCGACTCCGACTCGTTGGAGGGGATATGCTGCGGACTGATAGCCGATAGCCTGCGGGAGTCGCAATCTACCCCGGGAGGCAGAGCGGGACGAAATCTGGAATAAGTGTTGGTTTGCAAGTAGACTTGCCTTCCAGTGGAGCGCTGAGGCTACCGTGTTATGCTGCACGGGTGGGCCGCAGCAGACTCATTAGTTGGACGGACAAAGGAAACGACGATGACGGATCGTGAGCACCACATTCAAGACCTGTTCACCGCCGAGCTGCAGTTTCGCCTCGCGTCTGCGGTGCGGCTCGCCGTCACGGGGAATCGGCAGCCGCTGGATCTCCCCATGGAGTGGGCCCACGGTCAACATCGCGTGCGGTACGAGGAGATTGCGCTGCGGCAGGATCAAGCTGACTATGCAGCGGCGTTCCTTCAGCAGTCCGCCACATACCTCATGGCAGTCGCGATGAAGGACGCGATTCGGACCGTCGTGCCTGATCCGAAGACGTCTCCAGACTCCGATGTGCGGGCCGCTTATCAGATCGCGCGACTCATTCGGAACGCTTTCACGCACGCGCCTTTCTCGCCCACGTGGTCGATCGATCCCGACTGTCGAGACAAGACCTTCGCCATCCCCGGTCTGATCACCCTCGATACGACTGGCCTGCACGGAACGGCCTTCGACTGGCGCCACTATGGAGGCCCACTGGCTCTGTTCCGCCTTGGCCAGTTCGTTCGAACCGAGATCTTGAGAGACGACCCTGCGCCACGGAAGATCGTGCCGATCCCCGGCAGGACGATCGTACAGCAGGGCGACCTGATCCTGGAGAAAGTGGACGCGATTCCGCCGGACGCCGTTCCTGTCGAACGTAACAGGCGCCCTGATGGAGGCATCGACGTCGGTGGCTGAAACGTGCTCTACCCAGGCGACAAGGATACATTGCCGCGTGATGGCCCGAGCTGCCTAACAAGCCGTTGCGAGGCCGACGCTTCGCGTCGCCGCTGAACGGCATGACGTTGGGCGGCGTCTATGCCGCGCATGTGGTCGTTTCGCACTAATATACCCGTTGAAGGTGTTTCGATGACATGAGAATTGCGCACATCCATATCGAGAACTTTCGGAACTTCCACAACCTGGATTTCGCCGTTGGTCGGTCTGCTGTGATCCTTGGCGAAAACCAGATCGGCAAGACGAATCTACTCTATGCGCTGAGACTGGTTCTTGACCCATCCTTGCCGGACAGCGCTCGCCAGCTCAGGGCTGAGGATTTCTGGGATGGCATCGCCCGCCCACTGGATAAAAACGCACGCATACGGATTTCCATCGACATCGCGGACTTTGAGGACGACGAGGGGCACCTCGCTGTCCTTGCCGAACACCTCGTTCAACCTGAGCCGATGGTTGCTCGTCTGAGCTACGAGTTCGGTCCCATTCCAGGCTTGGACCATGATCCGACCAAGGACGATGACTTCGAATTTTCGACCTATGGCGGCGACCGGCCGGAAAATCGAATCGGATATGACGTGCGCAAGCGGATACCGATGGAGGTCCTGCATGCCTTGCGCGATGCGGAAGGAGATTTGGCACGATGGACGAAGTCGCCGCTCAAGCCGCTCATTGACAGAGCGAAGTCGGATGTCAAGCGGTCCGATCTGCAAGCGATGGCAGATGGTGTTTCCAAAGAAACCGACAAGGTTGCCGACCTGAAGTCGATCAGCGGCCTTGCATCCAGAATCAACGACAAGCTCAAGGGAATGGTGGGAACCAGCCAGGCCATCGAGACTGCTTTGGGATTCTCGCCCGCCGACCCTGAGAAGCTCCTGCGGGCCCTTCACCTCCTATTCGACGGCAAGAAACGCGACATTTCGGAGGCAAGCCTGGGAACTGCAAACGTTCTCTACTTGGCTTTGCGATCTCTCGACCTTGACTCGCTGGTTGCCGAGGGAAGCCGCGAGCACACCTTCTTCAGCATAGAAGAGCCGGAAGCTCATCTGCATCCCCATCTTCAACGGCTGGTTTATCGAAGCTACCTGCGGTTGCGGCAGCCGACTGACCGGGAGGGCGAGAAGGAGGCAAGTCCTGTCACCTATCTTCTGACCACCCATTCGCCCCACATCGCCAGTGTGACTCCGGTCGAGTCGCTCATTCTGTTGCGTAAGGACACCAAAGAAGACGCCACGGTCGGCGTTTCCGGGGCAGCAATTGAGTTAACCGAACCGGAACGCGATGACATTGAGCGTTACCTCGATGTCTCCCGAGCAGAAGGACTTTTCTCGAGGGGAATTCTTCTTGTGGAGGGCGACGCTGAGAAGTTCCTCGTTCCGGTCTTGGCGGCACGGGCCGGATCTGACCTCGATGCGTTGGGAATCACGGTCTGTTCTGTTGGGGGCACGAACTTCGTGCCATACGTCAAGTTCTTTGGACCACAGGGACTGAATCTTCCCTTCGCGGTTTTGACGGACCTTGACCTCTATAGCGCCAAGGATGGCGCGATCCGTGACTACGGAAGAAGTCGCGCCCATTCTCTTTGTTCATTGATCAGTCCAAAGACAAAAATTCCAAGGGACATCCAGAAGGCCGAGTTCTATGAGAAGTTCGGCATCTTCCTCAATCACTCGACGCTGGAAATCGAACTCAACAACTCTGGATGTATCTACCTGATGAACTCGGTGATGCAGGCGCTGTGTGATGTTGATGCCGCTAAGGAACGCTTTCAGGAGCTTGATAACAACACGAAGAAAGCGAAGGAGGTCATCAATATCGACGATCCAAGACGATTCATCAAGGACATCGAATACGTGGGGAAAGGTCGATTTGCGCAGCGGCTGTGCGCGGAGCTGTGCAAACTCGACCGGAAGCACGACGTGTGCCCTCCCTACATCCTGAAGGCCATCAAACATGTCACCCAATAGACCAATAGCGAACTATTTGTCGGCAGCGGAGGATCTGCGGCGCAATGAGCGCCAGTGGGCTGCCTATGAGTCGCGTGGTCATTGCGTGGTGCTGGCCGGGCCGGGAAGTGGCAAGACCAAAGTGTTGACGACCAAGATGGCGCGGATGCTGGCCGAGGATGTTCGTGTACCTCGAGGAATCGCCTGCATCACCTTCAACAACCAGTGCGTCAAGGAATTGAAGAAGCGGTTGGGACAATTGGGCATCGAGGAGGGCTCGAGGGCCTTTATCGGCACGGTGCATTCGTTCTGCCTCCGAGAAGTCGTGATTCCATACGCCAAGCTCGCGGGATTCGATCTGCCCGATCCGCTCAAAGTCGCTACGCCAAGCGAACGGGAAAAGCTTTTCGCCGATGCAGTCAATGCTGTCATCGGCAATGAAAATCCACAATACGTGCGCACGCCCTTCGATGAGTTCCGGCGGACCGTGCTGGATCGAACTTCTGAAGAGTGGGCAGGTAATGATCGGTACGCCCCGCTGGTCGTCAAGTACGAGCAAGTGCTTAAAGACGCGGGCAAGATTGACTTTGACGGGATGGCATTGGCCGGATTGGCTTTGATCAAGGCCCATGCATGGGTTTGCAAGGCGCTGAAATCCAAGTATCCGATCTTGGTTGTGGACGAGTACCAGGATTTGGGTATTCCGCTGCACCAGATCGTCATGCATCTCTGCTTTGACGGCGGCATCCGGCTGTTTGCAGTTGGCGACCCGGATCAGTCTATTTACGGCTTCACCGGGGCGCGGCCCGCCCTCATGAATGAGCTTGCGTACCGCGAAGATGTCGAGGATGTCTATCTTCGGCTGAACTATCGCTGCGGCAAGACCATCATCGTGGCATCCACAACCGCACTCGCCGAGAATCGCGACTTCGAGTCCGCCGAAGACCACAAAGGGGTGGTTCAGGATTACCAGTGCCAGCAGGGATTCAGCGAGCAGGTATCGCTTGCCGTGGAGACCATTGTTCCTGAGGCGCTAAAGCGTCGCAAGAATCGGAAGCTCGGGGACATCGGCATCCTGTACCTGGATCAGTATGACGGAGGGATCATTGCTCAGGCTGTGGAGACAGCGGGCATCGAATATGTGAGATTCGACCAAGGCAACCCGTATCAGCGAACGCCGATTATCGCATGGCTTGAGGACTGCGCGGGCTGGTGCGCCGGTGGATGGAAGCTGGGCGAACCGAAACTCTCGACATTGTTGCAGGGGTGGGTGCGCTTCAACCCCTCTTTGTCCAAAGAGTCGGAAACCATGGCGTGCCGAAGGGACTTGGTGAGATTCCTCTTCGCTAATCGCTTGCCAGGTGCACGCCTCCTCGACTGGCTCAATGAATTTGCCAAACAGGACTTGTATGCACGGATCAAGAGCGACCTGACGATGGCGGACGAGGCAGAGGCGCTCGAAGCTCTGCATGAAGCCAGCAAAGATGGTAAACCGCTCGCCGAGTATACCGTGGCCAACTTCGGTGGCCAGCGCGGCTCTCCTGACCGATTGAATCTGACGACCATCCACAGCGCCAAGGGACTGGAGTACGACGTTGTGGTCATGATGGGACTGGAGCAAGGCCGCATCCCCTACTACAAAGTCTCGCCTCATCAGGAAAAGGAGGCTCGGCGCTTGTTCTATGTCGCCATGACCCGGGCGCGACACGAAGTTCATCTTCTTTGGTCAGGATGGTACGAGCGCAAAGGCAATCGGTATTCCAACGGGCGGTCAAAATTCGTGGACGACGTAATGAACCAGTTGAAAGATAGCGCCAGTGAAATCCGTCGCTCTATTTGAAGTGGCTTCTCGTACAAATGCTGCAAGCGAAATGCGCCCCCAAAGGCGCTCCAGCGGACGGCTAAACGCCGCCGCTGAGCTTTCACGTTTAGACAGTCCAGCACTTTACTAAGTGAGCATGAACGCAACCGAATGGGATGAGCAAGCGCTGTCGTTGGTCCGCAAGGCAGTGCTTGCCCCTTCAAGCCATAACACCCAACCCTGGCTCTCCCGAGTCGCGAAGTCAGATATCGATCTGCTCGCGGACCGAACCCGAGCCTTGCCCGTCAATTATCCCGAATATCGCGAACTTGCCATTAGTTGCGGATGCTCTCTGATGAATCTGCGTGTCGCCTCCGCGCACCGCCGATTTCGCATTGAGGTCCAGCTATCGTATCCGATGCCGGAGAGCTGGATTGGCTGGCGCCTGTATGCT
>NZ_JBLYIG010000013.1:0-3660 GCF_049222245.1 Nitrospira sp. BLG_2
GCCTCCATCACCGCTTAGCTTATCGTTCCCTGCACCACCTTCAAGGATGTCGTCACCGGGATGGAGAACTCCCGTAAGCTGAACAGATGTCGCGCTGCCGTCAGGATTCTGGACAAGATAGCCCTCCGTATACGCATCACCCCAGAGCGTATCGTCGCCAAGGCCACCAATTAGTCGATCCGATCCTCCACCTCCGCCCACACGATCATCACCAGGCCCACCGTCAAGATAATCGGTGCCGTCAAGAGTGGTTCGGTAATCCCTGCCGATTCCAGTCCAAGGCTCATCGGCTATATGATCGATGAGATCGCCCACCAAAATATCGTTGCCGTCTCCTCCAAAGAGCATGTCATGGCCGCGCCCGCTGGAGAGATAATCATTGCCTCCATTCCCATACAATGTGTCGTCGCCGAAGGCGTTGGGAAACGCCACGCCGCTATCCGATCCAGCGCCCCCGATGAGTGTTTGATGAAAAAGTCCACCCACCCCCATAGCCACCCCTGCAGTCGGATCAGTGATCCAGGAATAATCCTCCGCATGTTCTTCGTATCGATCGTCCGAATTGCCTACGAGCGCTTTGACGCTGACCACACTTTCAACCTGCGTTGTATGGGTCTGCTGACCCGTATCATCCACCAGCATCGCCGAGAGTGTCACGGCGGCATCACTGGAGACTTCCTTGCTCGCCAGGAGAGTAAAGCGGACTTGGTCCGACCCCTCGGGCACAAGCAACTGAAACGTGCCGTTCGCGTCGGCCTGTTGCACTCCGTCCGCCGTCATGACGCTCACCTGGTTGGCTTGTGGGCCTTGGAGTTGTAAAGACACCCGCTGCCCTCCGGCTCCCGCCGCAAACGGCAACGAGAGCCGGAATACCTCGCCCAACTGTTCTTCCACTGTGGCGCCGGATACCCCATCGGGCACATAGCCAGGCGTATGAAACGGATTGGGCCCCACATCTTTTTGAATCACCACGGTTTGTCCGGCGCGCTGGATCGTTTCTCTCGCTTCTTCCACTGCGGCCCGCACAGATGACGACAACTGGGGATCGTTCAACTCCGCCGCGTAAGCTTCATCGACCAGTCGAATGTCGGCAAGACTTGTAATGGTCCGACCGAGACTGAACAGGGTGTTGGGAATATCTTCGGTAAAATCATCTACAGCATTCGCAATACCATTGGCCGTATCAAGAACCATGGGCACAATAACGTTATCCAGATAAGACTGCAGGTTCGTGACAGTCATTCCGCAATCAAGCGCCACATCGACAAATGCCGATGCCAGCCTCGCCATGAAACTTCCGACAACTCCGCCGGCTGTATTGGCTTCATTGCGTAGGAAATTAAATGTTTCCTGCAGCCAATGTGAGTCGGTCGTGAGAAGTTTCTGTGCGAATTCATTGATGTCCAATGCGAGCGGCTGGAGAACCGACGTCAGCTTGGATCCGATTGCTGCACCAGGCACAAGAGCCAGCATCATTTCAGCTTGGATGCGGCGATCTTCGGAACTGATCGATGGATCCACAGTCTGCACCGCACTCGACACCCAATCGCGCAAAGTACTAAAGAGCTCGACATGCCGATCTACTTGGAATTCCAATGCATCACTCAGCATGGCACCAAGAAGTGATGCAGCGTACGCCGTACCTGTGACGCCCGGTGCTACAAGTGCGGTCGTCCTTGCAATAGCTCCCCAGTCATATTTCCGTAAACAGGCGTACCATTCATCCGACATTTCCCCGGCCGCGTGAAGATGGGTAAACATGGCCTGCGTGAAGGAGTTGATTTCACTGGGATCACCGAGTGCGAGTCCAGCAATAATCCCTGCGGCAAGACGAGGCCCAGATTCCAGCAACGAAACGTCTTGATCGTTTAAAATACGACCGAACATCGCCGCCATCTGTTGCACATTTTGTATCTGCAGGTACTCAATAGGTCGGGCCACCGCTGCTTCGAATTCCACACCGGGCAGCAGAAATGGATAGAAACCCGTCTCGATGCGGTGCGCCTCGAGGGGATTCAGTAGGAATGGTTCGCCTGTATCAGGATCAATTTGCGTGGCATGCGCATTGAGCATATATGCTGTGCCGCCAGTGTGCCCAACACCATGGAAACTTCCCAAACGACTGACGATGTCGCCTTCTGTATAGAAATGGGCATTGGAGCCGATGTCAGCAAGCACGGTAGAATCATAACCGCCTGTATTATGCTGAAGTCCAAGAACGCCACCAAAGCCATTGAAGGTAGTGAGGGTGACATTGGTTTTGCTGAAGCCGGTCAACCCGTGGTGAGACTGAACGTAATCATAGGCTGCATACTGCGCCAACGCACCACCAAGACTTTGGCCAGTGAAGTGAATTTTTCCAGTAAATGCACTTCCATCCGGATCTGTTAGACCATCGATAAATCCAAAGACCAAATCCCGTCCAGCACCTCGGTCATTCCACTGATTCCAACCCAAATACTGACTGTTCGAAACCCAGTCTTGAGGATTAGGTCCATCCGTGCCACGCATGGCAATGATAACTTCGTTGGCTTGCACGTTGCGATACGCGATATATCCGAATCCCGTACCGGGATCGCGATTCTGTATTACTTCAACAAATCCTGAGGAAACCGTATACTGCGGGGCTACACCATACGTTGTGTCGAACAGTGGTTCGAGTGCGCTTCCAGAAAGCACGGGATGCCGGAGCAAGTCGAAGTACGAGGCATCAGATGCCAATAAGGTGAGCTTCGCAAGATCATTGAGGCCAGCAGGTAACGCCATTATGAATCTCCTACACACAGGTCAATCATTTGAAGAGTCCGCGTACCGGACTTCCCATCTAATAGCGCCCGGAAGCTGTCCGCTCCGGCTTGTGGATGAAGTACATGCACAAAAGCGACTTTACAGCCATCTGGAGACACAGCTTCGTTCCTCACAAAGCCCTCAATGAGACGTGTTGGGCTTTCGTTCCCTGGCTTTAATAGATAGCCCCCTCTGGTTCCCACACTGGCGTAATCCCCACGTCCGCCACTGAGAAAGAGTCCTTTCTTTGTGAGCAGAAACCCTCCCCAGCCCAACTTTTCCCACGGTTTTCCTCTCGGCTCCAGTGCCTTTGTGACAGTCCCATTAGGCTTGACCAACCAAATGACAGGTGCATATGTTGTCTCTCGATAACCTTCCACCAGATAGATATCGACGAAACCAAAGTAGTCGACGTGGAGCCGCACTTGTTCCCCCGTAAAAGAGAGCTGCTTCGGGCTCTTATCATGGGGTGAATACAGAAAAACGGGACTCGCTTTAGAAGGGTCTGCTCGGGATGACAACCCAAAGTCCAAATATCCGTGTTCTTCCAGCAACGGAATGGATCTATTCTTACGGCCTTCTTGCCGCCAATACGGAAGTGTTTCGTAATAGCGACAACTGACCGGATTAAACCAATACTTCTTTTTTGGAAATGGAGTTCGTTGCTCTTTCCCCAGTTGGCCTGAGACAAGCATGCCTTCTTTGACAAAGGTAACTTCCCCTGCATGAACACAGAGGGATGTCATCCCTTCAATACTCTCGTGCTTTACAACTTCATTCGACTGTGTATCCCAAATGAACAGCCCGGTGATGTCATATACATGGCCATCTCGTGGGCTTTTTGTTCCGAACTTCTCAGGCTCATATCCGTGA
>NZ_JBLYIG010000014.1:0-16036 GCF_049222245.1 Nitrospira sp. BLG_2
GGCTTCTTTAGGCGTGCAGGGCCCGGGAGAGATGACGAGACGGTCAGGATGCAACTTCTCGATCTGGTCGAGCGTAATCTTGTCGTTTCGATAGACTTGCACCTCTTCGCCTAATTCTCCGAGATACTGAACGAGGTTATAGGTGAAGGAGTCGTAGTTATCGATGACTAATAGCATGAGTGTTACTCGTCGCTCGTGAAGCGTATCTCGTACGCGGTTGACGTTTCACGCCACGAACCACGTTCTCATTCCAGCCCCTGTTCCGCCAGTTCGATCGCCTTCATCATGGCGCGGGCCTTATTGCACGTTTCTTCGTACTCGTGTTCCGGCTTTGAATCGGCCACGATGCCGGCGCCGGCCTGGATGAAGGCCCGATGCCGAGAGACAACGACGGTCCGAATATTGATGCACATGTCCATATTACCCGAAAACCCGATGTAGCCGACGGCGCCGGCGTAGGGCCCGCGTCTGGTCGGTTCAAGTTCCTCGATGATTTCCATGGCTCTGATCTTAGGAGCACCTGACACGGTACCGGCAGGAAAGCACGCTTTCAGCACATCATACACCGTCTTGCTCGGGCACAGCTTGCCCGTGACGTTCGAGACCATATGCATGACGTGCGAGTACCGCTCGACATTCATCAACGACTCGACGTGGACGGACCCCCCTTCAGCCACACGACCGACATCGTTGCGCCCGAGATCCACCAGCATGATATGTTCGGCTCGTTCCTTGGCATCGGCAAGAAGACGGCGCTCCAATTCCGTGTCCTCATCCGTCGTCGTGCCGCGCCGTCTTGTTCCAGCAATCGGACGTACCGAGACAAGCCCGTCCTCACACCGCACAAGAATTTCCGGAGACGAGCCAACAAGTTCAACCCCTGCAATCCTGAGGTAATACATGTACGGCGACGGATTCACCAGACGCAAGGCCCGATAGAGTTGAAACGTAGGAGCCTGTAAATTCGTTTCCCAGCGCTGCGACAGGACACATTGAAAGATATCTCCTGCCCTGATGTACTCCTGGGCGCGCGAAACGATTTTCTCAAAGTCCGCCTTGCTCATATTGGTCGTGAAACGAATCGGGGATCGTCGACGCCTCGGCTTTACGCGCCGAAGAGGTCGACGGATTCTGGCAATCATTGCTTCAATCCTGTCCGTCGCATCACGATAGGCCGAACGAATTTCTCTGTCCGATGGTGACTTCACATGTGCATTGGCTACGACCTTGATCTTCTGCGATACGTTGTCGAAGATAAGCAGCGTCTCGGTCAAAAGAAAGGCAAAGTCCGGAATATCGAGGTGTTCCTTCCTCCGAAAGGGCAGGTCCTCGAATGTCCGCACCATATCGTAGCCGAGGTAACCGACGGCTCCGCCTACGAAACGAGGCAGATCCGGAACTGTGACGGGACGATATGTCTCCAAGATTTCCCGCAGGCGGTCCAACGGCGCGCCCCGGCTCGGGATCCGCCGGCGATCCGAACCCTTCTTCACACAGAGATCGCCCCGATCCTCATAGATGATGAGAGGGGATCCACTTCCGAGGAAAGAATATCTGGCCCACTTTTCTCCCCCTTGAATGCTCTCCAGTAAATAGGCTGAAGGACCATGATCGATCTTGGCAAAGGCTGAGACCGGTGTATCATGGTCCGCCAAAATTTCACGGAACAAAGGAATGAGATTGCCCTGCTTTGCGTACGAGCGAAATTCATCCAGCGTGAGTGAATAGGTCACAGCCCGCATGTCGTTCCGCTTACTCTGCTCCCACCACGAGTTTCTGTCCTATCTCGACAATGTCATCCGGCAACTTATTCAGCTTCTTCAACTTATCCACCTCGACTCCATACCGCCTGCCGATACTGAAGAGGGTTTCCCCAGGCTTCACAACATGCACCGTCCCTTCCGGCACCTTTGAAGCGGAAGGCGGCTCCGTCACAGCCGCCATACCCTTTCCCTTGTCTGGAAGATTGCCTCCGCTCCGACCGCCGGAGGCAGCTTTCGGCAGTTCGGCTTTTTTCGGTTTGGCGGAAGGAGAATGGCCTTTCCGCTGCATATCTTCCAAGGCTTTCCGCTCCAATAATGTCGCTTCCCGGATGGCCTCTGTCTCTTCTTGAAGGCGACCCATCTGCTCTCGTGCCACTTGCACCTGTGCAGACAGCTCACGATTCCTGGCCTCAAGTTCAGCCAGTTCAGCCTTGGTATGCCTGACTTCGCTATCGAGCTCAGCCGTTCGCTTTTCTTCCTGAGCCAAAAGGCGCTGAAAATTCAGGCTGCGTGCTTTTTCTGCGTTGTATTTTTCCTCTAACACGACACATCCGTTGACCAGTAAACCACTACAAAGCAGTATTCCTAATAAAGAAATCTTCCGCGCTCGCTCACAGACATCCTGTTGCGCTCCCTTCCGCATACACCCTCCTTTGCCCAGGCTTCTGTCGACTTCAGACCTGTCGAAGAGACGCTTAGAATAGTGGCCACTGACGCGAAAGTCAAAGCAGACCGGGTCTTTCTGGTTTGACCGTTTCCAGGGCCTATGCTAGGGTCAGCGCCACTTAAACCTCTCCCCCTTATCATGCAAATGTCATCTGTCATGACACCTAAAGACGATTGATGAAACTTCATCTCGTTGAGAGCCACGATGCGACAAGATTCCCTTTATGACGACTCTCCGTCCTCTTCGAGGGTGCCTCGCTCAGAGCAAGAGCGACTCGCGCAGCTCAAAAGCCAAATCAGGCACCACGACTATCTGTATTACGTCAAGGACCGCCCCGAGATTTCCGATGGGGAATATGATCGGTTGTTCCGGGAATTGGGCGATCTCGAACGGGCTTACCCCGAGCTGACCACTCCGGATTCCCCAACCCAGCGTGTCGGCGCTCCCCCCCTTGACGAACTCGGTAAGGTTCAGCACGAACGACCCATGTTGAGCCTTGATTCCTTGGTGGAGTCTGACGAGGTCTTGGCTTTTGACCAGCGGATGAAACGGGAGCTGGGTACGGACAAAATCGAGTACACGGTGGAGCCAAAATTCGACGGTCTATCGGTTGAAATGATCTATGACCATGGGACGTTTGTTCGTGGTTCAACCCGCGGCGATGGAAACGTCGGGGAAGATATTACTATTAATCTCCGTACGATTCGATCGTTACCGTTACAGTTGCAAGCCGGCACGTACCCGGATCATCTGGTCGTGCGGGGCGAAGTGTACATGCGCCTCTCCGACTTTCATGCGCTCAACCGCCGGATGACGGAACGGGGAAATGACGTCTTTGCAAACCCCCGCAACGCCGCCGCCGGCTCTCTCCGGCAACTCGATTCACAAATTACCGCCTCCCGGCCGCTTGTCGTCACGTGCTATGAAGTGATGGCAATGACTGGAATATACCCACCGTCGCACTGGGCTGAACTGGAGATGTTGGCTCTGTGCGGACTTCCTGTCCCTAATCTTCGCCGACGATGTGAAACCATCGACCTGGTCTTGGCGTTCCATCGGGAAACCGAAGATCAGCGCGACAACCTCCCCTACGAAATTGATGGAGTGGTCGTCAAAGTCGATCGCAGGGATTGGCAGGCGAGACTGGGAATGAAATCCAGGAGCCCTCGTTGGGCCATCGCGTTCAAGTTTCCTCCTCGGAAGGAAATCACGGAGGTCCAGGACATTGTCATCTCCGTCGGCCGCACTGGCATCCTGACACCTCTCGCTCTTCTGAAGCCGGTGGAAGTGGGTGGGGTCACCATCAGTCGAGCAACTCTCCATAATGCCGATGAGGTGGCACGAAAGGACATCCGCATGGGCGACACGGTTCGAGTCGAGCGCGCAGGGGATGTCATTCCGGCGATCGCTGAACGTATCCCCGTCTCGAATCAAGTCAGGTCAGGCCCTTTCCAAATGCCACATCACTGTCCGATATGCGGTTCCGCCGTGGCGAGAGAAGGGGCCTACTTCTACTGCACGGGTCAAGCCGTCTGTCCTGCTCAGTTGAAAGGTGCGATCGAACACTTCGCGTCGAAAACCGCATTGAACATCGAAGGCCTCGGCAAGAAGACAGTCGCTCAATTAGTCGATCAAGGACTCGTCAAGAACCTCTCTGATCTTTATCGCCTTGATCGGGAGCAGCTCTTGAAGCTCCAAGGGTTTGCGGAGAGATCCGCAACTCTGCTCCTTGACGCCATCGCTCGAAGTAAAACGGTGCCTCTCGATCGATTGTTGATGGGCCTGGGAATCCGCCAAGTTGGGCAGCACATCGCTAAAGTACTCGCGAAAGAGTTCGGCTCTCTCGATGCCATCATGGCGGCTGATCGCAACCAATTTCAGGAAATCCGGGAGATTGGTCCCGAGATTTCTGAAAGTTTGATCTCCTACTTCCAAGAAAGTTCGAACCGGCAGGTCATCGACCAATTGCATGAACTGGGCTTTTCAATCGTAGGCACACCCTCCCCTCAGAACCGAAGAGCTTTGCCTTTCTCAGGGAAGAGTTTCGTGTTCACCGGTGGATTGGAGAGGTTGACCAGAGATGATGCCAAGGCGTTGGTCGAACAGTTGGGCGCCACCGTATCATCCAGTGTCAGCAAGCGGACAGGCTATGTCGTGGCCGGCACGGATCCTGGCTCCAAACTCGATCAGGCTCAAGAATTAGGTGTGACGGTCATAGACGAAAAGACTTTTCTGGACTGGATAGGGCAACAAAAGGAGAGCTAGTCACACCGAGGCTTCGACCGGAACAGGCACTTTCTCGTCCTTAAAAATTTGCACGCTTCGTATCGACCGAGGATCCGCCTCGTGGACCACCAAGCGGCAGTTCTCGATGCGGAGTTCTTCCCCTACCTGAGGGATGCGACCAAGGTTTTCCTGGATCAGCCCTCCGATGGTCAGAGCCTCATCCCCTAGCTCGACTTTCAGGAAGTCGTTCACCCTTCGAACTTCCGTCCGTCCGTGGACCAGGATTTGGTTTTTTCCAATGCGCTTGATAAGTTCCTCGGTGATATCCGTTTCATCGACGATCTCACCTACTACTTCCTCGAGAAGGTCTTCAAGCGTCACCAGTCCCATGACACCACCGAATTCGTTGACGACGACACCCATATGCCGCTTTTCCTGCTGGAATTGCTGCATCAAATCATCGGCTGTTTTGCCGGCCGGGACAAAGAGCGGAGGATGAGCGATATCCCTGAGGAGCAAATCGGTTCTCCCTTTGGCCAACTCCGTCAACGCCTTCGTCTTATAGAGAATCCCGGTAATGTTATCGAGCATCCCATCATAGAGCGGAATCCTGGAATACTTCGAGTTATAGAGCAGTTCTTGTGCGTCCTTAAGTCGAAGATTCCCGTCGAGAGAAAACACGTAGATGCGGGGCGTCATCGCATCTTCCGCCGTAATATCCTTTAACTGGAACACATTCTTTATCATCTTCACTTCTTCAGATTCGATTTCACCGGCCTTTCCCCCTTGGTCCAGCATGATCTTCAGCTCTTCCTCCGTTACTAAGGGATGAGTCAGTCCTTTTCCACCCGTCAAACTGTAGATCAGGGGGACAATCAGGAAAAGGATCGGCTGCAACATGACTTGAACCCAATAAACCGGGTAAGCGAGGTTCAGGGTAACAGGCACTGAAAATTTGGCAGCCAAAGTCTTTGGGACCACGTCTACGGATACCAAGAGAACGAAAGTCAGAATACCGACCATGACCGCGATGGCTTCTTCGAAAACGCTCTTCTCCCCATAGGCATTCAACGTGATAAAGGTGGCGAACATCGGGATTGCCGTGCTGACCAGACGATCTCCCACCAGAATGGTCGAAAAGAGCTTCTGGGGGTCGCTTCTCAGTTGAAGGGCTTTTTCAGCTCGTTTGCTTCCGTTTTGCGCCAATGCTCTCAGCCGCGTTTCGTTAACCGAGAAGAAACCGATCTCGGCTGTAGAAATGATAGCGGATACCCCTATCAACCCTAAAAGGATGAGGATGTCCATCGCAGTCGTATATTAGGGACGCTGGACCAGTATGGCTGGCCTGATGAAAAGCCGGGCGTCTCCCAGAGGATACCTCTTGGTCCACCCTTCAGAGGATTGCAAGATTAGGATAACTGGACCGCTTAGAATAGAGCTCACAGCTGATACATCTATCACAAGGATCAATCGCAAGCAAGTAATCCAAAGAATGTTTCTTAAAAATCAATCGGTTCTAAACGAGCTATCCCAGTAACGCCCCAACTCGCAAAGTGTTTAGCCGTCGTCCCGTACGACAAATGATTGGACGCTATATTTCTGATCGAGACCAACCGCAGCCATTTGAGCTTGCTGTTCGGTCGCGAATCGACCAATTTGCACTCTGTAACGGCGTCCCTCCGGGAGGTCGACCTGTACAATACGCCCATCGGAAAAATCTCGTTGAATCTGAGCAAACAACACCCGGGCGTTCTGAAGATCCGCGAAGGAACCGACTTGAACCCTTAATTCCCCCATTCCTTCCGGTCGAGAGTTATAGCCAACCACTCGCAGTTCGACCTGGTCGGTTCCGTTTCCGACCATTCCTAGCGCTTGAGCACCTGCCAACGAAAGGTCCAAAATTCTTCCCTTGGCGAACGGCCCTCGATCATTAATCCTGACCGTAATATGGCGCCCCGAGGTCAACGAATGAACAACTGCGAGGGACCCCAGCGGCAGCGTCCGATGAGCAGCCGTCAGTTTGTGCATATCATACCGCTCCCCATTAGCCGTCTTGTTCCCATGAAAACCAGGGCCATACCAAGAAGCCATCCCCCGTTCTACAAAGCCAATTGGATACCCATGTGAGCGGTCGATGGGACGGGGAGTTGTGGTGCAGCCATGGTAAAGGAAGACACCCAGTCCGATCACGAGTATGAACAGAGGAGGAGGTTTCGTGAGCGGCATCGGCCGCATCGATCAAAACTCGTCGAGCGACTGATTGCGCAGAATGGTCAAGGCTTTGTCGGTGTTGGAAACGGTCAGAACGACGATCGCCCGCTTTCCCTCCCGTGAAGGTGTGCAATAGCCGCACTTGATGTTGATCCGGCTCTTCATCAAGGTATCCGCCACTTTCCTTAACGCACCAGGCTTATTTTCGAGACTTAACAGGAGCGCGGTTTCTTCGCCGAACTTAATCTTCGCCGCCTTAAGGGCCGCGCGAGCACTTTCCAGATCCGCGACTAACAGACGCAACTTACCCGTTCCCATCACTTCCGGAGCGGAGAAAGCCTTGATGTTGACCCCGGCTTCACCGAGAACCGCCGTCACTCTGGCAAGGGCGCCCGGCTTACTCTGGCCGCTGATGACAAGCTGCGTCGTAGTTGGCATATCAGCACTCCTTGTGGCTCTCCGGCGTCAAAACCTTTTTCGCCTTGTCGAGCGAGCGACTCGCAACGGAGACCAAGACCCGTAATGATAAAATATGATGCGAGAATACGCCGGTCTCATGCAAGGCTTTCGAACCCGTAGCCGTAACGAAAAGAAGCCTTCGGTACCCGATCGAATTCGCAGGAACCGTCGCTTCCTACATCGTAGACACGATAACGGCCGCTTGCTCTGCATCCTCGATACTCCTCCTAAGAACATCCACTCGTTGCGCCGCACGTCATGCATTTGAGGCAGGTGCCGTTTCGAACCATGGTGAATTGCTTGCATTCTTGGCAGGGGTCGCCTTCATAGCCCTTCACTTTGGCCTCTTTAGCGTTTTGGACTTCCGTCAGCGTGAGCGTTTCACGCATGATCTCCACTTGTCGGGCAACACTGTGCCCGTTTCCGTGGCCGTTTCCTTTTCCGCCGTTCCGGCGGATGGGAAGATGTTCCGTAATAACGGAAGATTTAGCCAGTGCATCAAGGTCCGCTTCTTCATCGAAGCATTCGGGATCCATATGGTCTTTCTTCATAGAATCCATGCGTAAATCTTCTTCGTTCACCTGCGCGAGATCATACCGATCGAGATACGTCACGGCCAATTCACGGAAAATATAATCGATGATCGAGGTCGACATTTTGATTCGATCGTTCAATTTGACGGGACCGTTCGGCTCAAATCGGGTAAAGACAAACGCCTCGACGAATTCTTCCAGCGGCACACCGTGCTGAAGTCCGAGAGAGATGGCGATCGCAAAACAATTCATGAGGCTTCTGAACGCCGCCCCCTCTTTATGCATGTCCAAAAAGATTTCCCCGACTGTCCCATCCTCATATTCACCGGTACGCAAGTAGAGCTTATGTCCCCCGATAATTGCCTTTTGAGTGTATCCGCTTCGCCGACTCGGTAATGGGCGTCTCTTGGCAAGGTACCGAACGAGCACCCGCTCGGTGATTTTCTCCGCCATCTCCATCACGCCGGTGGTTGCCTCCACGGCCTTTCCACTATCCGTCGAGGCACTCAATGGCTGACTCAGCTTGGACCCGTCACGATACAGTGCGACCGCTTTGACCATGCTTTTCCACGCAAGCAAATAGGCGGCCTTGACGTCTTCGAGCGTGGCATCGGCCGGCATATTGATGGTCTTGCTGATCGCGCCGCTGATGAACGGCTGTGCCGCGGCCATCATGCGGATATGCGCATCGACCGCGATGGACCGTTGCCCGATTCGGCCGCACCGATTGGCGCAGTCGAATACCGCAAGGTGTTCGACCTTCAAATGCGGCGCGCCCTCCACCGTCATCGTCCCGCAGCAAAAATCGTTTGCGGCAGCGATCTCTTCTTGCGTAAAACCGAGCGTCTTCAGCATGTTGAAGTTCGTTTCATTCAGCTGTGTCTCGGTGAGACCAAGCTTTTGTATGCAGAGGTCTTCGCCCAGCGTGAACTTATTGAATGCAAACTGAATTTCGAAGGCTTGCCCCAAACTGCTCTCCAAACGACCGAGAGCTGCGTCGTCGAATCCCTTTGAACGCAGCGTGTCGTGATTGATGAAGGGTGCGCCCTTAAGCGTTTGAGCACCGACGCAGTAACGAACGATGTCCTGCGTTTGTTGATCCGTATAGCCGAGGTTGACCAGCGCAATCGGCAAGCTTTGATTGATGATCTTGAAGTATCCTCCACCGGCCAATTTCTTAAACTTCACCAGAGCGAAGTCCGGTTCAATCCCCGTGGTATCACAATCCATGACCAACCCAATTGTGCCGGTTGGAGCAATGACGGTCACCTGCGCATTGCGGTACCCATAGGCTGTTCCTAATTCAAGCGCATGGTCCCAAGCTCGTCTGGCCGCGAGGAGCATGTCGGGAGGACAATGCTCCGGACGGATTCCCGCCGGCGCGATCGTCAGACCTTCATATTCGGCGTGAGGTACCTGATAGGCGGCCCGACGGTGATTACGGATGACCCGCAGCATGTGCTCTCGATTCTTGGCATACCCAGGGAAGGGCGACAATTCGGCGGCCATTTCAGCCGATGTCCCGTATGCTTCCCCGGTCATGATGGCCGTGATGGCTCCACAAATCGCCAGTGCCCTTGGCGAATCATAGGGAATCCCTTGTCGCATGAGGGCGGTCCCCAAATTTGCGTAACCCAACCCGAGCGTCCGGAACTGATAGCTCTTTTCGGCGATGGAACGGCTCGGGAAGGAGGCCATCAACACACTGATCTCCAATGCGATCGTCCACAGCCGAACGGCATGCTGGAAATTCTCCAGTTCGAATTGCCCATCGGCGGTGTAGAACTTCGTGAGATTGAGGGAAGCGAGATTACAGGCCGTATCGTCCAAAAACATGTATTCGGAACAAGGATTGGATGCATTGATGCGGCCGTCTTCCGGACAGGTGTGCCACTCGTTGATAGTGGTATCGTACTGAGTTCCGGGATCAGCGCAAATCCACGCGGCCCATGCGATTCGGTCCCACAGCTCTCTGGCTTTGATGATCTTACAGACCTTGCCGTTCGTTCGGCGCTTGAGTTGCCAGTCGCCGTCTGCTTCGAGAGCGGCGAAGAACGCATTGGGAATCCTGACGCTGTTGTTTGAATTTTGGCCGGAGACCGTCTGATACGCCTTGCCATCCCAATTGGTATCGTACTCGTGAAATACGAAATGCGTGAAGCCTTGCTGCGCATAGGAAAACATCCGTTGGATATAGGCCTCGGGCACCATATCCCGACGGGCCGATGTCAAAGCTTCGCGCAATACCGGATTCGTCTTCTGATCGTGGTCCAGCCTGAGAGCCCCTTCGCCATCGACCGTATGGCAAGCTTTCAGCACGGCGTTGAGGCGCTGCGCACAAATCTTTGAACCCGTCACCATCGCCGCGACTTTTTGTTCTTCGATGACTTTCCAATCGATGAATTCTTCGATATCCGGATGATCGAGGTCCAAACAAACCATCTTAGCGGCACGACGCGTTGTCCCTCCGGACTTGATCGCTCCGGCGGCTCGATCCCCAATTTTCAGGAAGGACATAAGGCCTGAAGACTTTCCGCCGCCGGAAAGCCCTTCCCCGTCCCCACGCAGTTTCGAAAAATTCGTTCCGGTCCCGGAGCCATACTTGAACAACCGTGCCTCCCGGACCCAAAGATCCATGATCCCGTTTTCATTCACCAGATCATCCTCGATCGATTGAATGAAACAGGCATGCGGTTGAGGGTGTTCGAAGGCGTTGGCGGCTTTCACAACTTCGCGAGTCTGAGGATCGACGTAATAATGTCCTTGCGCCGGTCCCGATAACCCATAGGCATAATGAAGGCCTGTATTGAACCACTGAGGAGAGTTCGGCGCGGCCATTTGATGCGCCAGCATGTAGCACATTTCATCGTGAAAAGATTCGGCATCTTCCGGCGTCTTGAAATACCCATAGGACTTGCCCCAATGGGTCCAGCACCCGGCCATGCGCTCGAAGACTTGACGGGCGTCTCGCTCTCCACCCGATACCGGCTTGCCATCCGGACCGATGACCGGCTGCTCATTCTGATCGCGCTGCGGAACTCCGGCCTTCCGAAAGTACTTCTGGGCCAATATGTCGACGGCAAGCTGAGACCATGTCTCAGGGACATCGATATTTTCGAGTTTAAATACGGTGGATCCATCGGGATTCCGAATCTCCGACGAGCGCTTCACAAACATGATCCCCTCGTAGGGATTCTGTCCGCGACGAGTAAATCTTCGATCAATTTTCACGGTTAGCCTCCTGAGAGAGGAAAGGGGAGCTCGTTAACTTCAATGAATAGCTACATATAGCTATCATAAATTTTTGTCAACACAAAGTGTTGTGGATTTTGGGGGAACAGGGGAAAGACTGTGAATAGTCGAAACGCGAATCTCATGGCTTACTTTAGTCGCTTACAAACAAGGTTATCCACAGAAATAAACGAGGAACTCGGGCTCCTCCAAATTACCCTGGTCCTTTTTCTTTTTTAGAAGGCCATTCGCCCG
This sequence comes from Nitrospira sp. BLG_2, assembly GCF_049222245.1. Lineage (NCBI taxonomy): Bacteria > Pseudomonadati > Nitrospirota > Nitrospiria > Nitrospirales > Nitrospiraceae > Nitrospira > Nitrospira sp. BLG_2. Next base: position 11,346 of record NZ_JBLYIG010000014.1, read on the forward strand.
ATTTTTAGCGTCGCTTCCTCGACACCTTGAAGGGGTATGAACCGACCCCCGAGACCAAGAACGATGACCTTCGTATCCCCTATCTGTGTCTCATACTGGCTCACAATCCCCCAGTTCCGTCGCGCGGTATTCGGCCTCACGATGGATTCAAGAAGCTTCCTACTTTGCGACTGAAACACCTGCCGAATAAATTGTTGTTCTCGAGTCGGTGTGCCGTGGTCCATTCGGTCTATCGCTTTGCTCAATTCCTGTTCGACGAAATGTAAATAGTCGTCCATGGTCGGATTCGACCACGCCAATGCAATCATCCCGGACAGTGCAACGACCAGCGCACTCAAGCGAAGAAGACTCATAACGTTTCCACGAGAACCTTCAACTTACCCGTAACCCGAGGATGGCGGCTCTCTCCATTGCTCTTTCTTCAACGGTGATTGTCTTCCGAGCCAATCGCGATTCGCCTGCCAGCACGGTTACCAAGTTACTCACAACATTAGTTTCGACCATCCTATATAAAAACTGCTCTGCATAGTGTGCCGCTACAAGCTTTGCAGTTCCCTTTGTAAAGCATATCTTCCATAAGATTCCGATACGCCGTACCTGACATGTTCTAGTCTCATGATGGATCCATCCAAGTCAGTTTGAAATGGGTGTGGCGACAGATTCTTTTACATCGGTCGATGCGGCAACCTTCTGCTCCGGTTCGATGGAATGCCTAATCCGCCAGACGGCCCAGAGGCCCGGGAGAGCCACTACTACCGTCAAAACAAAAAACTGCGTCCATCCGACCAGGGCCACGACATCGGCCGATGGGCGACCGGCAAACACCCGCCCCAACGCCTCCAGGGAGGACAATAGCGCGAATTGAGTCGCGGTATACCGAGGATCGCAGAGCGACATAACCAACGCGACGAACGCAGCGGTGCCCATTCCTCCTGTCACATTTTCGACTACAATCACCGCCGTCAGTGCGGTTCCGTTCTTGCCGGCTACGGCCAATGCAACAAATCCCAGGTTTGAGACCGCTTGCAAGACCCCGAAGATCAATAGGGAGCGCACCAGCCCAGATCTGATCATCAAAAGTCCACCCCAAAAGGCGCCGAGTAACGTAGCAAAAACACCCAATCCCTTCACAGCGCCTACATCCGTAGCGGAAAAGCCGAGTCCTCCGATCAGGAAGGCGGTCTGGAGCGCAGACGCAAAGGCGTCTCCTAGCTTATAGAGCATGATCACGGCCAAGAAGCCCACCGCGTGAGGCCGTCCAAAGAACTCCGCCAGTGGCGCGCCGACTGCTTCCTTCATGCTCTTTGGAGCCTCGGCGACGAATGTGGGGTCCGGGCTGATCAGGACGATAAACGACCCAGCCAGCATGACGGCTGCCATCGTTAGGTACGTCATCTGCCATCCCACATGATCGGCAAGGACCAGCGCGCCGGCTCCGGATGCCAAAAGGGCGATTCGATAGCCATTCACCCACACAGCGGCACCCAACCCACGTTCCTGCGGATGGAGCGTATCCGTACGATAGGCATCGAAGACAATGTCCAGAGACGCAGCAAGAAATGCCACGAGCATGGCATAGGCCGCCATCCAGCCGGGATGAACCTTTGGATTGGTCGCAGCCATAAGCACCAGGCCGATTGCAACACAGAGTTGTGTCAGAACCATCCAGCCGCGACGCCGACCCAACCAGGGTGGAACCACGCGATCCATCACAGGAGCCCAAAGGAACTTGAGCGTATAGGGTAGGCCGACCATCGTGAAAATGCCGATGGTCTTGAGGTCGACTCCTCCTACCGTAAGCCAAGCTTGTAAGGTGCCGGACGTGAGCGCAAGAGGGAGGCCGGACACAAAACCCAACGGGAGCATGACGAGGATGCGCCGATTCATAAGACCGGCGAGATCAAAAGAACCTTGTTTCACAGGAACTCACTCGCGCGAGGGTGGTCGAACAGGTAGATCGGCACACAACGTCGAAACATTCTTAAATTGGAACGCAGAATACCATTCCGTCCGGCTACAACTCAGCAGAATCACGAAATATGCATGAGGGGCTTCACCGGTTTGCGCAGAAACTGATAAGGAGTTGCTAAGAGCCCGCAGGCTTTCAACAGCCTACTAACAGGGCTGGCCGTTGAACAGACAGGGCTTATATCGCGAGATATCGAAGTCGGTATTTTCCTGGTAAACCTTTTCATTGCCGTTGACCCCGTCCTGCTCCGGATCGTTCCACATGATATGGTTCCACCAATAGAACAGCGGTTGAGCTTCAGTCTGGTAAATGGGATTACCATAGGTACTGCGAGAATATTCCTGAACAAGCCGGGCCGTGACATAGTCCACTTTGCCGTTTCCGCTGAGCGAATACAGCATGATGAACAGACGGGCCTCATGATCATACAGCTCATCGACGCGAGTATTGAGGTCGGGCTCGGCGGGAAGCGAATCCGTGATCCATCCCATCCCCGGATGGCTCCAAAGCAACCAGATAAAACCCAAAAAGATGACCGCGCGCAAACGCATGATCCTCACGCTTCGATCGCTCGGATGAAAGCCCATTGGAGAGTCTTTCAGCAATGAGTAAACCCTTTCCTGCGAACTCATCCGCAACAAGCAACCTTGCCGGAACGCGCATGATCTTCTTATAATGCCACCTATGATGACGACCCGTGCATCTCTTCATACGCTCGGCTGCCGCCTGAATCAAGCCGAAACCTCGATCCTAGGAGAAGGGCTCAAACGAAAGGGGTTTGAGCTCGTCGAATTCGGTCAACCTACAGATCTACTGGTGCTCAATACCTGTGCCGTTACGGAAGACGCCGAACGGACATCGCGATACCTGATCCGGAAGACCTTGAAACACTCTCCCCATGCCTTTATCGCCGTGACGGGGTGCTATGCCCAAACGGGCATGGAGAGTCTCAAGCAGCAGGCTGGGATCGACCTCATCGTGGGCCATCAATTCAAGCTTGATCTGCCGGCCTTTCTTCCTCCCGCCCACGAGTTACGGAAACGGCCTGCCGCCGAGATTCGACATGCCAAAGCGATCGAACGTGGAGACTTCGAGCTACCGTATTTTGCGGAATCGGAGGCGACCCGTGCATTGCTCAAAATCCAGGACGGCTGCAGTGCGATGTGCAGTTTCTGCATTATACCGTTTGCACGTGGTCATGAGCGAAGCAGGACTTTTGAGGACATCCAGCGCGAAGTGGAAGTCTTAGCCGCTCGAGGATATCGGGAAGTCGTGCTGACCGGAGTGAACATCGGCCAGTATGCGCATCAGGGCCGGGACTTTTGTTCGTTGCTTCGTTGGTTCGACCAAGCAGCCGGCTTCGAACGCATCCGCATTTCTTCAATTGAACCCACAACAGTCGGCGAGGAATTGCTTGATCTCCTCGCTTCGTCGAAGAAACTCTGTCCCTATCTTCACATCCCGTTGCAAAGCGGGGACGATCAGATTTTGCAGGCCATGAATCGACGCCATACGATCAAGAGTTATATCAAGCTGATCGAAAAAGCTCTCGTAACCATCCCGAACCTCGGCCTTGGAACGGATCTTATGGTTGGATTCCCCGGGGAGACTGAGACCGCTTTTCAGAATACGTTGGCCGTGGCAACCGATTTTCCATTCTCGTATCTTCACGTATTTCCATACTCGTCTCGGCCTGGAACGGCCGCAGTGCGCCTGAAGCAGCGGATCCTGCCGGCATCGATCAAGAAACGTGCCGATCTCCTCCTGGCTCTCGACCGAGCCAAGCGACTCGCTTTTCATAACAAACAAATCGGCAAGACCATCTCGGTCCTTTTCGAATCTGGAACTCGGGACGGCTACTCTTTCGGCACGGCGTCCAACTTCACACGTGTGGGGATCACAGTCTCCGGGGATTTCCAGAATCACATCTTGCCGGTCACGATCACCGCTGCAACCGACCGCTGTGCGTTCGGCCATATCACCTCCGATTCGCAAACGAACCCTGCAATGGCAATACCAACACTATGAGCCTGAAAATTCTTCCTCAAGTCCACATTGAAACCTTCGGCTGTCAAATGAACGAGTCCGACAGCGAACTCGTTCGATCGATGCTCAAGCAAGAAGGATTTGTTTTTACGGAAGACCGTGAACGGGCCGATGTCGTATTGGTCAACACCTGCGCCATCAGAGAGAATGCGCACAACAAGATTTACGCACATCTCACCGAGTTGAAAGCGATCAAGAAACAGCGCCCACTCGTCGTGGGCGTCCTCGGCTGCATGGCCCAAAATCTGAAAGGCGCGCTGGCAGAGAAAGAGCCGCTCATCGACGTGTTGGCCGGCCCCGATGCGTACCGCCAACTTCCCTCGTTGCTGGCGACCGCGCTTGAAGCACAAGAACAGGGACTCTCTCAGAAAGGATTCGCCCTCGATCTGTCGGAGTATGAAACCTATGAAGGAATCATGCCGGACCGCGACAGCGGGGTAAACACATGGATTACCGTGATGCGAGGCTGCGATAATTTCTGTTCTTTCTGTGTCGTCCCCTATACCATGGGACGTGAACGGTCGCGTGATCCCAAATCCATTCTGCACGAAGCCCTTGATGCGTCCGCCCGAGGATTCAGGCAAATCACGCTACTCGGCCAGAACGTTAATTCCTACCGACATGAGAAATGGGACTTCGCCAGACTGATCACCGCCGTGGCGGAGACACCGGGGAT
>NZ_JBLYIG010000015.1:0-2070 GCF_049222245.1 Nitrospira sp. BLG_2
GATCGTTTGCGGCCGAGACGCTGCCGGACTACATGGTTCCTTCCGTCGTGATGTTCCTGGACGCGCTTCCGCTGACGCCGAACGGGAAGATCGATCGGAATGCCTTGCCGACACCGGAAGACGGCGAGGGGACGCCCCGTGTCGGCGCGCCTCGCACGGCGGTTGAAGAGATTTTGGCCGGGATCTGGGCCGAGATCCTGGGGGTCAAGCACGTCGGCGTTCACGACAACTTCTTCGACCTCGGCGGCCATTCGCTCCTCGCGACGCAGGTTGTGTCAAGAGTTCGTGCGGTCTTTCATATCGAATTGCCGTTGCGCAGCTTGTTCGATCATCCCACCGTTGAAGGGTTGGCTGCGGCTGTCGACTGCTCCGTGGCGACGGAAGAAGGCAGACGTCTTCCTCCGCTTGTGCCCATGCCGAGAAGCGAACCCATGCCGTTATCATTCGCGCAGCAGCGGCTTTGGTTCCTATGGCAAATGGCCCCGGACAGTCCCATGTATAACGTTCCCGTGGCTCTGCGAATTACTGGTCCATTGGATGAAACGGCGCTGGCAAACAATTTTTACCAATTGGCCTGTCGCCATGATGTGTTGCGTACAACATTTCCTATGAAAGGAGGTCAACCGCTACAGGTAATCGCCCCTGAACCCATACATTCAATGTCCGTCTCCGATCTTAGGGAGATGCCGTCGGATGAACGCGAGGCAATGGTTCAATCTCTGACGCGTGAAGAAGCCCAGAAGCTATTTGATTTATCGTGCGGCCCATTACTGCGCCTGCACTTGTTGCGGATAGGTGACCAGGAGCAGGTCCTGCTCGTTACCATGCATCACATCATTTCAGATGCTTGGTCCATGGCCGTACTTGTTGATGAGATAACGAAGTTATATGCGGCTTCGGTGACCGGCCAGCCGTTGTCATTGCCTCAGTTGCCGGTGCAATACGCGGATTATGCGGTATGGCAGCGGACATGGCTGGCAGGCGATGTACTGGAAAGACAATTGGCGTACTGGAAACAACAATTGTCGGATGTTCCAGTGGTTGCCTTGCCGACAGATCGGCCGAGACCTGCCGTCCAGACATACCGGGGTGCCATTCATTCAATAAGCTTATCCAATGACGTGGTGGACCGGCTCAGAACATTGGGGCGAAGGCGTGGAGCGACGTTATTTATGACCCTCGTGGCTGTGCTGAAGGTGCTGCTTAAATATGAGACCGGCCAGCGGGACATCGTGGTGGGGACCGACGTCACAACTCTCAATGTGCTCGAAGTCGAAAACCTCATCGGTTTCTTTGTCAATCAAATCGTGCTGCGTATGACGGTCGATACGGCTCTCCCATTCCAAGAGTTGCTTGATCAGGTTCGGGATATGACGCTGGCAGCGCATTCCCATCAGGACGTGCCGTTTGAAATGCTGGTCGCCTCTCTCAAGACGAAGCGCGAACTCCAATATTCTCCCTTGTTTCAGATCAAGCTTATCCTGCAACACGCCCCTCCGCCGCCTGACGACCTTCCGGGATTGGCGCTGAGCGTCATGGATAATGAAAAGACGACCGCAGAATTGGATGTATTACTCAATTTTGAAGAGAGCGCCGATGGATTGAGTGGATGGTTCGAGTACAACATAGATCTCTTCGATTCCGCGAGCATCGTCCGGTTTGCAGAGCGTTTCTCAATGATTGTGGAACTTATTGGAGCGAATCCCCATGTCACCGTCGAAGGAATCGAACGCATGCTGTCGGAGCACGACAGTCTCCAACGAATCAGAACACGCCAAGAGCGTCACGAAGCGAACAGCCGGAACCTTAAACGCATCAGACGAAAGCCAATGGGGCGGCCTGTCTAAACCACTAAAGCATGAGGATTGATCGATGAACGAATCGAGTCAGAAAACCGCGGCCATGCCAAGATTGAAAGGCATTCACCGAAAAGCCATCAGCTTATCCCAGGAACACCTTGTGACGGCGGAACCGCTTTTCCCGGGGAAGATGCTTCCGTTGCTGGTTCAGCCTACCGTAACAGGACTCAGTTTGGTGGGCTGGGTCGAACAACAACGGGAATGGGTGCAG
>NZ_JBLYIG010000016.1:0-6898 GCF_049222245.1 Nitrospira sp. BLG_2
TCCTTCATCGAAGTGTACATATTAGTCGCTATATTCGGAACGCTATGCGGAATGTTGCAGCTTGCCAGTCGGTGACGAGCGCGACCCTCAAAGACGTGAACGTTCAAAGGCTTGCGAGAGCCTAACGACATCTGTCTTTTCCAAGGGTAACTTTGCCCCGTTTCGGTCACTCCCACGACAGGACCGGGGACGGGTTCGCCTTCAGGTCTTCTGATGCCCCTCTGGTCCCCGCTTCTAAAGGGCGAGGAGGATGTACGCCGGGGCGTATTCCCAATACCATCAGCACCGGTCTTGCTGGGCCCAATGCATAGTTCAGGTTCCTCCCGTCCATGAACCACACCGTCTCAAGTGTCCTATGATCAGCTGTTTTTACCCCGCAACACCAGGCCTTTCGCTCGAGTGTCAATACTGACCAGTAGCTCATGGAGACTAAAGAGGAGTATGGCGCCTTCGCACATCATACGCCACACAAGGTTTCCCACGAGTAAGAGAAAGACTCCTCCGAGCCGGCTAAGAATCGGGCCGACATCATATTCATTCAAGGTTTCGGGGGACAGGATGGACACGAGCCCTGCCGCGGTAATGAAGCATGCCCCCACGATATAGACGACCTTAATGAGCTGCGGGGTCACGAGTTCCCGAAAAGCAAAATACTCGGCATAGAAACTCGTGTACTGCATGGACTTAACTCGTTGGGGAGCAAAGATATGGTCGCACGCGGAGCACTTCGTGGCGGATACGTCATTTTCCGCTAAACATTGTGGACATTTCATAGGCACTCCCTTCGATCAATGAGTTGACCGGCGACGGACCGGCGTGAGGAATTCTTTATCCGGGGCAGGGGGCGCCTGAGAGGGTCCCGATGAAGATTAACGGTCACAAAACACGGTCGGTGTTTGACCGCTATCACATCACGAGCGAGCCGATCATGGAAATATCCCTGACCGGATCGATCAACGCGCATTGAAAGAAGCACATTCAGTGCTGGTGCTGATGTTCACCGTGCTCGCCAGCGTGCTGATGGTCATGACGCATCGTGTCGGCGCCATGCTCGTGAGCATGGGCATGCTCGTGCTCATGTTGATGTGTGTGAGCCTGAGCTGATTCATGACTGTGCTCGTGGTTGTGTGCGTGTGTATGGGAGTGGTCACCTTTCATGATGTACTCCTTTCAAAAGTTTTCTCAATCCTACCATCCATACTTGAACAATAGAATATGTCTTAGCCGCCATGATCGACGCACGTCTGCCTTGGCACGGGCTAAGGCTTCTCTTCCGCGCTTGCTAATAGCAATTCATGAAGGGAGAATTTCTCCATAGGGAAGACATACAGTCCAGCGGTGGCTGCCTGACGGGACCATCCGGTCTGCGTCCATGCGTTGAACGCAACCCTTTCTCCAAGGCATCGGTGACTAGGACCTCGATGTCCGTGTCCGCCATCGTGGGGTATTCCTGTCGAAACTTTCGCTGAAGGGCCGGTCGTTCTGTAGCGATGTATCGTTCACGAGATTGTTGCGCTGCCTCACTGGCTTGTTGATACAGTGCCTCGCGTTTCTCAGATGAAACCCCGCCCGTTCGATCGGAAGCCTGATCGGGCTTTAGGTCGGCACAAGCGCTCAGAAGGGTGAAGATCAGAACCACAACGAGCCGCATGACGCGCCTCCGCCTACGTTCCTGCAGGATTCTTCATCGTCTTGCACCACTCCCTCGGACAGTCAGTCGTACGCGTTTGTGCTCCGGCAGCAACCTTTCTCCTTCTCATTCTTGAAGCTTCATCTTGATCGTTCTAGTTACAGGTCGGCTGTTCAGCATGGCCGCTCCGCCCCATCGAGACTAACTGGGGACCTTGTACGTCCAATGATCCGAGTCTACAGAAAGACGAGGAAAGCCGCAATGGGAGCGACCTGTATGGCTTTTACTAGCCTTGCATCCCGTTGCGTGGGGATGTGGGGGTAAGGGGCAATGGTGAAGCTTATGGTGACATTGCTCGACCGGAAGAAGACCCCGATGCCTAGACCGGCTGACTTTTACCTACAGCGTAGTCGACCTTGGGATAGGCCACACTGGAAGGCTCCCTAGGGGTGGCCTTGAATGGTCGTCCTCCTAGGCCTTTTTCCAGTACAGAATTCCATAAGCTTCGCTAGGATGTGCCGAGCGCAACCACAGTCAATGCTGAACAGATGAGGATCGCATGCATAACGAAAACCATGACGATGAAGGTATTGGGAGCGCCATGGATTGGTCCGCGTTTATCGCGGGAGGGCTGATTGGAGCGGGGATTGCGCTGCTGTTTGCGCCTGAACGGGGCTCAGAGCTGCGCAGTAAGCTACGGGACTATGCCGATCGCGCGAAGGATGAACTGTTGGAAAACGGGCAGGAAGCATGGGAGACCGCAGTAGAACGAGGGAAGGAGTATTATGACAAAGGGGAAGAGGCCGTCCGGGATGCCGGACGAGCAGTTCAGGAATATGGAAAACAGGGCCAGGAGATGGTGAAGGAGGCCGGGCGGTCGGCCAAAGAAGAGTTTGCCAAACAAAAGGAACCCATGGTTCGCGAATCAGGACGTTGAACGTGAGAGGACGAGTATGGCGAAGATCACACACACTTACGCATACATAACGATGGTGGGTGGAATACTTTCATTCGCGGGTTGTTCTCTGTGGGGTCCCGAACCTAAAGGTGAAGCTCAATTCGAGCCAACCTTAGAAAGTCAATCCAAAGCGCTCGCCGGAGCGTACAGCGACATTGGATCGAACGGCTCCATCAAACCACATCCCTACCCAGTGCACCAGCCGACAGAGAAGCCCCAAAGCCAGACTGGAAATGCCATTATCTTAGGTGGGCCCCTGCCCGTACCCGATTTGAACACGGGCCAGACTGACGTCAAGGGGTCGCCTGGAGGCACCACGCCTAGCCCTGGGTCGGTGTCGGGCAACAAAGGCTCATTAAGTAAAGGTGGTGCTAAGTAGAGGGCTCCGAGGAAACCTTCTTCAAGACGGAGCCCCCTCTCTTGGCCTCCGCGTTATCCTATCTCGCCGATCTCTTCTTTTCGTGAAGCATGCCTGCATTCTGTGAAGTGATCATGGCTATCTTGCCTCCCGGGCGCAATCGTCCGTATTCTAGGCCCTCTTCAAAAGGGGGTGAGGCATGGACAACAACGGGTCCGGCTCCAGATTAAGCTTGGAGTGGCAAGTGGTGAAGCAAGCTCCAGTGTCGTTTGGTATCGCTGTATTGACGGGCTGTCTTCTCATCGGAGGAGCGCTCTATTGGCACTTTCACACAAAGCTAGAACTCCAGACCGACAAGATCGCATTTCTCAGGGAGGAAAATGACCGATTGAGGAATGAAATCCAAAGACTCGTGAGGATGAATACTCTTCAAAACGCGCCATTGAATGAAATTCCGGATACGGGAAGTAATCCTCCCGACTCATGTCCCTGACGTCTTCATAATTCAACGCTCCCAGGAATCGGCTTGGCTTTCGGTGACACAGCGACATGGAGGATGAGTGCATTTCTTTCGCCCACGAGTTCGACCGTCCCCCAGGGTGCACCCATGGCGATCTTACCCAGCGCTGCGAACAGTGACGTACTGGCCAAAGCTTAAGGCCGAGGTCGTTTGCTTCGCCCGTTCGCCGAACGGTTGTTTCTTCTCAGGGGCCATCGATGCCCAAGAGACCATCCCTGTGAGAGGACTGGGAAGCTCATTCGCTCGCTGCTTCATCATCTCCTCCCATGGATTGGCTTAGGGAATCTCCCAGTACCTGCCGAGACATGAGTAGGATAGAGTCATAATCGAACAGGCTAGTGGACATTTTGAACGGGCGGCGGAAACGTTGCCCGGACACAAATGAAGGAAGCTGCACTGTTCACTGAGCTCCGCCCTTGAAAGAGGACGGAGCTTTCTTTTTGGCGGTATTGTCGAGCTTGGCCTCTGTTTCATGCGCCTGCCGGATTGGTCCTTACAGACAGGCGTCATACGAACATGGTTTCGGATCGAACATGGGATCGATGAATGCTCAACAGGAGTTGGAAAGCCATGACGGCAAACAATCCGGTCACATATAACGAGGCCCAACAACGTTATGAAATGCCGATCGGCAACCTGGTGGTGTACGCCGATGTGCGCCGGGATACGAACACACTGTATATCGATTACGTGTTCGCGCCGCAGGAATTGCGCGGCAAGGGTGCCGCCGGGGAATTCATGGGTAAATTAATGGATGTGGTGCGCGCGCAAAAACTGAAGGCGGTGCCCATATGCGGCTATGCGGCCGGTTGGCTTCGGCGGCACAGCGAGTATCAGGATCTGGTTTCTGATTAGCTTCGGTCATCGTCCTTCTTGAACCGGACACCTGGCCGTGGCTGTTAGCGAGTCTTCAGCTCAAACTCGGTATAACCGTGTCAGATGTGTTTGGGGGATTCATCCTTCGTCGACAGCAGCCTGCCCTCACCAGGTTCGCGTGGCGCCTTGTACAAGATCAAACATGTCGCAAGTACTGTCCTATGGGATTTCCTAGTAGGTGGAAGGCCTTTGAAGCCGGTAGGATGACGCATGCCGAACTCACTCAACCGTGCTTTCGCTTCCGCCGCTTTTGTATGGGGGAGCCTGATTACTCTGCTGGCGTTCGGGTCATTCATCGAAAGCTGTGACAGCAACCCGAAAGTGTCCTCTCATCTCAACCTGGCGTCGGCTGTTGATCCTCTCCCGCCGCAACCTATTCCTTCTCCGCCTCCAGAACCCATTCCGCCGTCACCTGATCCAGCTCCGCAACCCATCCCGCTACCACCCTCGCCCGTGCCTCCGCCAAAGCCTGAACCTATTCCTCCCGTGAAACCACAGCTCTCCCCCACCACGCCATAAGGCGTACGGTCTCAACGCGCACGTAGGGGCCTTGATTTTCGGCAGATGTTCCTTCCACCGAGCCGGACAGCCTTCTTGCGTGTTCTTTTCACTGCTCCGGCGTCATGATCATCAGTGATCAGGCCGAGGCGCTTGACTGAATGGCATGCCTTGCTTTCTTTGCCATACTTCGAGCGCTGCTTGGAGGATGAGTACCGTATTGTAGATTAGATCGCGTTCGCTGTCCTCGAGCGGCTTGCCCGCCAGGAGATGCCGTTCGATCGGTGTGGAGTTCGAGACAAACCGAACCAGCAATCGTTGGAACGGTATCCGATGCGCATTGGTGACCATAATGTCCTCATGGGTTGGGCGATGCCGGGACCGCCATAATGATTACATTGCAATACCCATAAAACGCTAACCGTGGCAATTGCGGTTCATGTGCCGAGAGGACGGAAGCTGGGATGATATCAACGCCCAGTCACGAGATCCATTTAGAAAGTCGATTCCCGTCGTTCAGCGCGGCCGGTGTCCGCTCATCGGCAGGAGCCCTCAGCACTCTAGCCCCCGCAGGTCTTCAGGACTTCCACAGGGTAGATTCGTGGCATCAACCCGTTACGTTCAGTCAGGATTCGCGCGCGCTCTGTCGGCCTTTTAACGCCCAGACCAACGCGCCCACCCAGCCGATCCCTGTCCATCCTAACGAGAGATTCGCGATCAAAATAGGAATGCAGTTGGGATGCCCTCGCCCGAGGGCGATAAATGAGGGAGCGCAATACGCGAGAGCTGTGCCCAAGACGGAGAGAACAGTGACCATATCATTGTCCATGGACACACCTTGTATTCAGGATGGTTTGGCGTTCTCCGCTATTTCCCCTTCGACATGCGCAGTGTCTCTATTCTGGTGAAGGTAGTCCCGTGACCTTGTTCTAGCCGGGTCCCTCAAGCCTGCGCCGTCGCCGCTATAACATCACGAGTGAAGATGATCTCCGTCAGGTGGCCAAACGGCTGAATCGATACATTCAGAAGAAAAAGGTTACACGTACGGTGACATTAGAGGATCAGCGCGAGAGCGCGGGTCAGTTGCCGACGCGCAATCTATTGATATGTGGCGGAGGGGGCGAGATTTGAACTCGCGGATGGGTTACCCCATCTCCGGTTTTCAAGACCGGCACGTTCGGCCGCTCCGTCACCCCTCCGAGCCAGCATTTTTATATTCGATCACCCAGGAAGCCACCGAACGGCAGTATACGGGTCTACGTCGGCCTTGGCAATTGGAACCATAACCGATCTTATTACTTCACGAAGTCTGTCGTATGACGATTTTCTTCTCGCATTGAAGGGGGTCTGTCGCGGCGTAATGCTGGGCAAATCATCAATGAACTCATCGAGCCAAACCCGCTTGAAATAGATGTTGCGGCCAATCCGCTTACACGGCACGAGGTCGCGCTCCAACAGTCGGCGCAACCATCGTTCGGTTCCGCCCAAATAGGCCGCCGCCGCTTTCACATCGAGCAGGGCACCATCAACCGTGCTCATCGCGCACCGCCTGACTGATATTTTGCGAGCTCTTCTGTAAACGCTCGGTGTTGGGGGTGCGATGGATCACGAAGTATTTTGTCGATCTCCGCTCGGAACAGGCGTCGAGTCGAGCGGCGAGAGGGGTGCTGCTGCATGACCGCAATCAAGTCAGGGTAGGGGGGGGCTTGGAGCTGGTATTTCGAGATTTTCTCAACACCGTCGATCAGGCAGAGGTGGCTCCGGTTGGTTGGACAGTTTTCCCCAGTTCATAAGTGGCACCTGGCGGATTGCTGACTACGCGGCGGTCTGCCGTGTCGTCAGATGATCATTATAGACATGGTCAGGCGTCTGGCCCTTAAGCGCCCGATGCGGTCGGGTCTGGTTGTAGAACAGTACATAGCGCGCCAGCCCCTGATGCGCCGCGCTGACGGTGTCATACGCATATAAATAGATCTCCTCATATTTGATGCTTTTCCAGAGTCGCTCCACGAACACGTTATCCCGCCAGCAGCCTTTGCCGTCCATGCTGATCTGAAT
>NZ_JBLYIG010000017.1:0-9404 GCF_049222245.1 Nitrospira sp. BLG_2
GGACGCGACATCCTGGTCCGGCTTCCAGACAAGACTGTTGCCGGACACTGTCAAAGTACCGCTCAGAATTGTCTCCACGCGTGGCGGCATCGCGGTCGGATCCGTCGAGGCAACCGTCGGTGTTTCGAGCGTCACAATGAATGTGCCGGGGTTGACGGCCTGTGGCGCATCCGGCGCTTCCCTCGAGGATTGAGAGGGGATGGTGTCCAGAGTGACTTGCAGGCCGGTATCCAGGACGGATTGGACGGTCATGACTTCGTCGTGCCGCCAGCTCGTGCCGATGACGTGCATGGCGCCCACTCCCGTCAACGGAGGAAAGATCCTTCGGGCGTCGACCGAGCTCAGCGTGTTGGTCTGAGGATTCCGCTGAAGGAGGGCAAGGCGACTATAGTGACGATCGACCCCTTGCGGCAGTTGCGGAGTCGTGAAGGGCCATTCAATCGTCCCGGTTTCTCCATTGATTGCGGTCCGTGCGGGAATCAGCCAGAAGTCTCCCGTCTCGAAGGTTCCGTTAGTGAACTTGACCTCAAGACCGTTCTCCAGCGGGAGAAATCCTTCATTCCCGGCAGGCACGGACAATGCGATGTCGTTGGCGCTGTCCCACCGCCTGAGCTTGGGATGTGCATCCAGATCGACCGATCGTGCCGGTGCCGTCATCAGCTTGATCACACGGGTGGCACGATTGACGCTGTCGATTTGGATGAGCTGGCCGGGAAGCCGGTTCAGCTCCGCCACATCGTCGATAATCTCGATCCACTGCCCGCTGGCAAATCCAAGAAACTCATCCGGTCCAAGATCTCGGACGGTCAGTTCTTGGCCGCTTAACCGTTCGATGGCCGTGACCACGGTACCGTTGTCGCGGGACCATTTGAAGGTCGGCACCTTGGCCGGATCCCCCAATTCTCCACCTTTATGAATTTCCACACGATACAACTGGTTCTCAAGGCCCCGATAGCCCGCGCTCGGCGGAATAATGCATGGATTATTGCTGCCGATCACCGGCTTCGCTCGAGCCGAAAGCGCCCCGGTGGGCGGCGTCAGTAGCTGTATCCATTCTTCGAAAAGAGATTCAGGACCCGCCACCCCCGAGACCGGTGTCTTGACGGGCAGTATCTTGACCTGCCATACGATCTTGAGCCGCGTGGTGCTATCGGGCCCTCCCAGTGCGGATTCACGCATTGCGGCATCGTCTAACGCCGTAAGATGTCGCTTCCACGCCTCCAGATACACGATACCGAACACCGCGTCGTTCTTCTGCAAGAGATCGTGCGCCCCCCCTGCTCCCGGCAGGTCTGCTTGGGCCGCATAACTGATATCCGCGTCGTTCTCACAAAGCAGCCCGTCGACATAGTAGCGGCCGCGGCCAATCAACAGACCGGCTCCATCACGATCCACCCGAATCAGGAAACCAGGGTCAACAGTCGGTGCGCCGGAAAAGCCGACGATGTCGCGCGTCATCGTCTCGCTGCGATACGCCTGGATCGCTTGAGATTCATTCCAATCCGCATCGAGCTGAACCCGTCCCTGCTGGAGCAGGACAGCGCTGTAATGTTTGCCTCGCGCGAATGTCTGCCGACTAAAGTCGCCTTTCATGTACTGATCTCCTATCGTTGTCTACGTTCGATCCCTGCTCGGCCGCCCCGTGATCCATCACTGCGGCCGGAGAAGTCTACGTCACGTAAAAGATTCCGCTCTCCAATCCGAACCGAAGATACTCCTCCATCCTGGCGCGGACGTTCGCCTCACACTGTGCCTGTCCCAAGCTGTGGAAAATCCCCATCTCCGATCCATTTTCGGCTCCCGTCCGAACTTCCGCCGGACATGATGCGTGAAGCTGCAGATAGGCCGGCTGGCCGAATCGATCGGTGCTGAATACAGGCCGTAAGGATGACCGTATTCGCGCTTCCAGCTGAGCAAGAACCGGCTCGGGTGTGGACGGATCCCGCTGTTGCGCCGCATCCCTGGCTTGCTGCACAGCCCATTCGGGTTGACAACGATAACGGCGTGGAACTCGAGAATCGGACGGAAGATAGGAAAATCGGATACATCCTTGCTGTTGTTGCTCACTGACAACCTGACCGGCCACGAGCGCATGCTCAGCCAATTCGACGGCCCGAACGCGGACAGTTCCGATGACGGTCGTGCGGATCAACCGCAGCGTCCCCGCCGCGCCTTTCCCGTCGTCGGCCGCTGCCAAGGCCACCCCCGACTCGGCGAGTGCATCGATTGCACTGTCGAGCAGTTCCACGGACACGTCGGGGCCCGTCATCAGACGGCCGCTGAGAGTGCGATCAATCACCAGCGTCCCGCGACTACCTGCATCAACCCACCGTACCGACGGCTCGGACCGAGGCTGCATTGAATGATCCTGCGCGAGTTCGACCGGCGCCAGCGTGCAATGCCTGATCGTGAGGGTCGTTTCCGCCGTGCCGGTTATCCGTACCGATTTTGCCAGCATCAGGTTGTGCAAGCTCAGCTCCGCATCCTTCGCGCTGACGATCGTGACCGTCCCCGTCAACACAGGTCGTGTGCCTTCATTGCCTTGAATGGTCAGGTCCTGGTCAGGTCCCAACCTGATCGTGAGATCTCCATCGATCGTCGCGTTGTCGTCGATTTGAATCACGGCATCCTCGGTTCCCACGGCCGCCAACGCTTGGCTGAGCGTTGACCCTCCTGTCGCCACCCGGCGCGTCACGGGAGCGCGAAGCGCCTCAGTGGGATACGGCCCCCCTCCGAAGGTTCCGCTGAATCCGAAGGAATAGGCCACCTGTACCTGCGCCCCTGCCATATCGGCGTCAGCCGAGAACGCGAGGCGTCCCAGCACGGGATCCACGGCGATCTGGATCGGCAGCTGTAAATCCTGGCTGTTGTCCCCGGGACGCTTGTCGCGACGGCGATACGCCAGCCGGCTAGGCGGACGTTGCCAGTCTGTCAGATCGCAGATGAGGACCTGCTGCACCGGCACCGCGGTCCCGTTCTTGAATACCTGAAACACCGGCCGTGCGGCATCGAACCACGATAACGCTCGAGTGACCGCTGATTCCGCGTGACCATCCGCCAAACTCTGGCGCAATTCTTCGAGCTCATCGAATAGGGGACGTCGCCGGAGCGGATCGGGCACGCTCACCGGCTCCGCCAACCGTGCCATGCTTTGCTCTCCTTGGCCAGGATTGAAGAGCGGCATGTCGAACCCCAGCGGATGAAAGGTGAAGCAGCCGTCTTTGACAAGCTTGGCCGTGCCTTTGGAGACGCGATAAGGCTGCAACCGCCACAAGAACAGGCCGACATTTGGAAGGTTATAGCGGCCCCGGCCGCTCGCGATCCATCGCACATCGACGACATGAGGAATGGAGCCGAACGGGGTCTGAGACCACATGACTTGCCTCTGCCGGCGTAGGTCGGCCACCGCGTGATGGGTCGGCCGCACATGGTTGAGATACTGCGTCGCGCAAACCTGCTGGAAGTACTCCACCGCCCGCGCCTTCCACCCCGTTACATCCGTGGCCAACTGCTCGATTATCGACACCGTGCCCTTGCGGCGTCGGTAGGCAATCGTGTTGGCCACTTCGGCCCGTGACGAACCGTTCGTGGCAGCCGCATCCCGAAGCTTTCGATATCCGATCAGCTCGCCGAGGTAGGGCACCACCCACTCCGCGCAGGTCTCGATAAACTGATCATCATAGAGTTGTGCCAGGTCTTCCTGCAGCACCTCCGCCTGTTCCGCCAATACAGTCAAAAACGCCTTGAGCGGCAATCCCTCTTCTTGATCGCGAATGCGATAGATCGACGGGAGCAAGGCGTACAGCTTGTCGGCATCCAATGTCATGACGCCACTCCGATCTCCACCAGTGGACTCGCATCGAGCATTAACAATTCCGCGCCCACACTCACAGTCCCGCTGCCGAATTGCGGCGCCATGGCCGCAAGCTCGGTTTGGAGCGAAGGCGCCGTCGGATCATCCACCCGATATAATTGCGTGAGTTGCGCCGCCTGTACACCCTGAATCCGATGCATGACGGACAGGACACCGCTGAGCGTGACCGGTTGGCCGAACTCGCGCGACGGGAAGGAGAATGCTTTCCGCAGCCGATCCTGTATGCCGGAAAGGACGAGCTCCGCCGAATAGCCGGATGCCGGAGTGATCTTGGCCCCCACCTTGAAAAAAGCCGGACGGTAGCTCACGACCTGGACCGGAACCAACGGGTCCCCTGCCTTCTGAATGGCGCGCACAAGATTCGTATAGACTGATTCGGCTTCCTCGATGACCGCGCCATCGGTCCCAGCCACGGTGAGCAGGATACCCCGTCGACGCCCCGTCCATGTGGAAGTGGCCAGCGCTTTGCTTACCCCGGAAAAGGCGGCCGCGAAATCCTCATAGTCCTGCAAGGACACGATGCGGTCCAATGTCCGGAGCGTGAGCGCGGCATTGCGCCGGATATCTCCGAGCGTCTCGGGGTCTGCGGCACCGGCCGCGTCCATGGGATTCGTGACCTCGCGGACACCGGCCGGCTTCGTCATGAGCAAACTGAGTTGGCTCGCTTTTACCAAGCCCGCCGCGCCGACCCCCTGGCGGTAAGCGGCTCGCACATTTTGCCGGCCGGTCGGAAGGCGCGCGCCGGTCACACCATCGCCGAATTGAATGATGGTCTTTCCATCGTCGTCCTTGCGGGTAGTATAGATGTGTTCGGTAGGTCCATGATCGTAGAGCGTCGTGACCTCTTCCCACAATTGATCGTTCACACGGATCTCGAGCGTGGATTGTCCGCCGCTGGGCGTCGGGGCGCTGATGTAGGTCAACGGCGGTTGACGCAGCACAAATTGCTGGAAGGGTACACGGGTGTCTCCCGAGCCGAGCAACTCTGATCGTGACTCCCCATGCGTCGCCGCCACGACATTGCCGTTGATCCGCACGGTGGCGCGCACATAGGGATGGGCCAGCGCCGACTGGAAGGTGAGCGTCGTCAGCCCTTCTTCCAGGGTTACTTCGGCCAGCCGGTGGACTTCACTGGCCTGGACACCGGAGAGATCCTCCCGCTCGCCGGTCACGGTGACCCATCGCCCGGCTTCCAGGCCAAGATAGGCTCCGTTGAGCGTGATCTCATTTCCCTCGACCGCATCGAGAATCGGAACGGGGGCCAGTTCCAGCCTCTCGCTCGCGACAAATGCGGTCGTATTGCGGAGGGTAAACTGGCTAAACCCCTCCGAGCGATCGATTCGAAGACGTGTCACCTTGGCGGTCAATGTAAAGTCGGACCTGGTGAGTTCAGCCGTATCAAGTACCTGATATGCTTGAGGTGATAGTGACGAAGTCGGACAGGCAAGGACGATCCAACTGCCTTCCACGATAGTCGGGTACGTCCGGTCCAAGTAGAGATAGGCTCCTCCGATCGAAGGATCGGGCTGGTCTTCTTCACCAAGCATTCTCATCTCCCAGGATTGGGGGTAGACCGCATCCTCGGGTGTCCGCTGTTCCTTCGGGAGCGATTCCCATTTCGGCGCATTGTGACCGAATAAAGCGGCGCGGTCGTGAAACGCGAACACGCCCGGTCCCGTCGGCAATGGCCTGGCCGGGGGAACGTTGATCGCAGCCTGAAGCGCCACGCGAGACCAGCGATAAGTCTTAGCCATGGAGAGCAGCAGCCGTTGATTCCACCGCTTGCCCGAGACCAGCCCTGTCTTCACGAGCATGTTGTCGAACCTCGGGGCTGTCAGAATGAACGGGCTCAAGCGCAATGGCGGTCGAACCCAGGGAACAGGGTGCGGTGCCGTGACCAGGTTGAGGGTCGTCGTATTGGCTTTCGGGCTCGACTCAATTTGCAGAACCTGCTTAACCTTCCAATCAGCCGGTTCATTGCCGGTCACGACCAACACCGTGTCTCCGGTCTTGATGAACGTCGATACTCCGGGTACCAACACCTGCTCCAATTCAGCGTTCACGGGATGAGGCTGGCTGAGGCGTGGCTGCAGACTGTTCCAATCCGGATGCGCCGACAGGTCTTCGATGGTCTCGTACACCTGCGCGGTCTCGCCGGGTCCCGGAACGCTCTGCACTCTGGTCCCTTCCGGCACCAGGACCTCACGAGGACCCGACGGCGTCGGTGGAAGCGGTGTCCCCGGTAAGGAAACAACTCCCGTCTCCTCGACGATAAATGCGAGAAACGTACTCGCGGCCACACCCGGCCGAGGCTCATACCCGATCAATCGCGCTTGCTCGAGCAGCGATCGCCGCTCGGTGGCCGTCAACAGATATGATTCATTGGCCAGACGCTCCTGATAGAAGGTTAAGATATCCAAAACCGTCGCCCAGGCATCGAGCAACCCGATGGAGAAATCATCGTCGCGGCGTGTCCGGATGCCCTGAATGGCCGAGGACCCCGATGTTGACAATCGGGCCAACATGCCGGCCTTGAACGATCCGTGCGTGCCGACTCGGTATCCAATCATCGAGAGTCCGGGGCGGTTCGTGACCTCGATGGGGGTCGCTACGGTAAGCCCCTTGCAACTTCCGCATGGGTTCAGGCCCTGTTCGAGTCGTCCGCTCACACACCACCCTCAAGTACCAGCCGAAAGATACCTCGGTCCGGAAAGTTCGCATCGTTATCGCACCGCGCAATCTCCAAACGGCCTAGGGAGAGGACCCCTTGCGCCAGTGCGTCTCCACCGGGATTGTCCAGGCGCTGAAACTGTGTGATGACCACCGAACGTACCCCGGCCACTTCCTGCGCCGCGGCATACAATGGGCTGAGGTATACAGGTTGACCGAATGAAAAGTTGTCCGGATGGAAGAGGCCGCGTCGTCCATCCGGTGAGATCCGATTGCTGAACCGCGCGTGCAGCGCGCGCTGCACGTCGCTTTGGAAATAGTGCGGCTCCACCGAAACTCGCATTCCGATTTCGAGCGCCACTAGTTTCGGATTGTCGATTTCGATGTCCTGGCCGGCCAAGCGATAGGACTCCAACCTGCTCCGCAGATCGGTTTCATGGGCGGGATCGACTCGTGCTCCGCCCATCCGGTCGACCGGTACAAAGACGGTATGCCAACTCCCCGTCCATCTAAGCGTGGCAGCGGCATGCTGCACGCGCGAGTCCCGCTCGGTCATCTCCGCATAATCGTCCATGGTTACCGCGCGATCCTGGGTGCGAAAGGCCATGGGTGCGTTTCGCCGAATTTCTTCGAGACTCTCCGGTTCCGTTCCTCCGAAGGCCGGCAATGGATTCGTCACACCGGCGACATGAGGATTATCGGTCACGACGTGCCTTAACGTGTCGGCGCCGATGTTTACTTGGCTTCCGTTTCCGACGCGATACACGATCTGAAACAAGCTTCCCGGCTCCGGCCGACGCCCGTACCGGCCGTCTCCGAATCGAAGCGAGGCCGTCCCATCCTGCTCCATTTCCACGACATAGTCCGGCCGACCGAGACTGTCCGTGAGGAGATCTCGGGTGACTGTCCATTCCATCTGTACCGAGTTGAAGGTACTTACAAGCGATCCGATCGCCGGACGAACGGTTTCCCGATCGTAGACCATGGCCGCCCGCGCAGAACGAGGTTGGTCCGTCTCATCGAAATACGGGAAAGGGGCGGCATGCGTGAGCGGACGACCACGCAGGACTGGTTGATAGCGAGGTGGAATGAGTTGCCGGCCATCGGAGCCCGGCGCCGTTGTACTTTCCATCAATTCCGTCGGCAAAGCCTCGGCCTGTACGCGGGTCAGACGCGGCATCGGCACCGGATGGAACTTCTCCGGAGTCTCCACCGTCTTCCCATGATCCGCCAGCACGATGTTCCCCAATGCCACACTGATATCCGGTTCATCATCCTCGCCATGGTCCCTATCCTTTTTCGAGGATAAGCATAGCGGGAACGGCAGCGCGTCCTCGGGATGCCATTCGATCTCCGAAATAGGTTCTTGGGTGAGCGGGTCCAACCCGATGGCCGCATCCGCAATCAACCGCACGACATGGCGATGAGCGGGATTTGCATCTTCCTTCAAACCGGTCAACGGACCCTTGACCTCCTGGAAAATCAGCACGGTTCCTTTGCGGAGATTCTGAAGATGCCCGCGAAGAGTGGCCTTCGTGGCGCCTGCCGGGAGACAACATTGCTTATTGCCCCACGTATGGAACTTCATCTCCGCATGGTCTTTGAAGAGTCGAATATCTTCCATCATTTCAAAAACAGTCGGTTGCTGGCCCGGCGCGGCTTGTTCAGCATTGGATCGCGCCGCAAGAACCCCGTCCCGCCCGCGAACAGCGGTCAACAGCCGAGTCGGCCCGTCAGATCCCCGCGCCGGCAATCTCACGTTGTCGCTGCCCGGGCGCAACTGGATCTGCGCCCACACACGCGCGTTACATCCCTCGAACGGCAGATAGCCCACCAGGCGGGCGTGACGCCGGACGGACACGCGGCGACGGGCCGTTCCCAAGTAAGCTTCCGTAGCCACGGCATCCTGCTCGTAACTCAAGTGATCCCCGACATAGGCCAAGAGTTCGACGAGAGCCATGCCGAGATCGGCCGGGGACCGCTCGGTCCATCCCGGCACCAGGAGCGCGAGGCGATCCAACATGACCTGCCGGAAGCTCGCATAGTCCTTTGCCAGGTAGTTGATATCGAGTTTCGGCAGGGGGTCTGACGGACACCGATCTTCCATTCGGCAATCGAAGTCGCTCGGACAGGCCACCTTGAAGGAAAAAACCAGATTCGCAAGTTGCGGGTCGAATCCGGCCGGTGGACCGGACTCTTCCCGGCCGGCCACCAATTGGAGTCTGTATTGGGAGAAGTCTCCCGGTTGATCGACCACTACCGTAAGGAGGTTGCGGTCGGTCGAGACCCGCACGACGCGGATCTTCGATACTCGGACGCCTCCGCTGATGAGGACGTTTGCCGCTGTCAATGGCGGAGCAGCAGGCACACCATTCGGTTGACCGGGCAGGGGATGAATAAAGCGCACGTGGAGCGTTGTCTGCTCCGGCGTCGCCACTTCCACGAAATCCATGCCGTTCAAGAGGGGTTTGCCGTCGCTTCCGACCTTCGTCCGCACGAGTGTTCGACGAAGCTCCACGCGGCTGTGAAGTTGCGTCACCGGGCTCATAGTGTTTTCACCAGCTCT
The DNA here is from genome assembly GCF_049222245.1 of Nitrospira sp. BLG_2. Lineage (NCBI taxonomy): Bacteria > Pseudomonadati > Nitrospirota > Nitrospiria > Nitrospirales > Nitrospiraceae > Nitrospira > Nitrospira sp. BLG_2. Next base: position 9,111 of record NZ_JBLYIG010000017.1, read on the forward strand.
ACCGTGCTCTGTTGCTGAGTTTGCCTCAAGACATACCGCACCCTCACATGAAGTGCCGCGTCTTCTCGGCGCACCTCTACACCTTCCACCATCAGAATATCCCCCAGCCACTGCTGCAGTGCGGCATGGACGCTCACCTGCGTGGCGGCAGTCAATGCGTCGCTATTGGGAGCAAACACGAGTTGCATCAGCCCGCTCCCGAAAGTGGGGCGATTGACCCGCTCACCCGGAGCCGTAAACAAAACCTGTTCGATCAGATCGCGCACATGGTCCGCCTCTCCGGTCATCGCCGTG
>NZ_JBLYIG010000018.1:0-3447 GCF_049222245.1 Nitrospira sp. BLG_2
TCGTGATTGTACCCCGGCCTGAGCGATCATTCCAGGCGCTGGCCGAGATGCCTCTGCTTTCCAACCTGTATCCATCGGACCTTGCTCAGCTCGACGCCGGCGTTCAAAAGCGACTCGACATCATAATCCCTTCCTGCCGGGGAATCACCTGCCTGGCCATTCCACCGTGTCCCACATCTGCCTCAGAAGTTAGGCGAAGAATTCGGAGTGGATTACCGCTGGTAAATATGTTGCCCGTCCCGGTAGAATCCTATATACTTCGTCATAGCCTTTATCAGGAGGAGAGCAATCGCACGCGCATCTAAGGCCACAGCCCTAGCCGTAGCCAGGGCGATGCTCGACAAGAAGGCCCTTGATGTCCAAGTCCTCCATGTCGCCCCTCTTACTTCAATAGCCGATTATTTGGTCATTGGATCGGCTGAATCCGACCGACAAACACGCGCGATCGCTGATTCCGTGGCCGAGGTGCTCTCGCGCGCGGGTCAACGGCCACTGAGTCTCGAAGGCACAACATCGGGGCAGTGGATCCTGATCGATTTTGGCGATGTCGTCGCCCATGTATTCAGACGCGACACACGCTCGCACTATGCCCTAGAACGTCTGTGGAGTGACGCTCAGTCCATCCCGATTTCAGACAATTCTTCGACTTCGACTGCCGCACCGAAGAGACGCGTGGTTCAGAAAACGGCAGCACGGAAGATAGTCTAGACTATGTTCAAACTGCTGATCACCATTTTTCTCATCAGCGCCGGGGTGTTCATCTACAGTTATTTTCGCGAGCTGAACCCGGGAACGGTCGTAGTCCATACCGCGCCAGGCGCCGAGTTTGAGCTCAGCCCGGTCACGCTTGTGTTGATTTCCATGGCGTTTGGCGCAGTGCTCGCGACCCTCGTCGTGGGGTTGCAGCAAACGGCGCACCTGATCCTGAACTGGCGCAGTAACCGTCTCGTCCGTCGCAAGGAGAAGGTGGATACACTCCACCGAGACGGAACCCATGCGTTCATGTCGAAACGCACCATCGAGGCGATCACACTCTTGGAGAAGGCCCTGGCCATTGATCCCAATCGAGTCGATTCGCTCCTGTGGCTGGGAAATATCTACCGATCAGAGCAGAATTTTCCTGAGGCAATCCGACTCCATCAACATGCGCAACGGGTGGACGATCGGAACATCGAAGTCTTGTTGGAACTAGGCAAGGATTTGGAAGAAGCCAAACGTTACGAGGAAGCGCTTCAGGCGCTTCAAAAAATTCTCAAGATTGAACCGGATAACCTGACGGCGCTCATTCGAAAGCGGAATCTCAATATCCGTATGGAGCGGTGGAGTGAAGCACTTGAGATCCAACACCGCTTACTCAAAGCCAATCTTCCCACCCCTGAAAAGCAGGCAGAAGAGGCCCTGCTCGTCGGATGCATGTATGAAGTCGGGCGTCAACTGCTCGAACGCGGGCATCCCGACAAAGCCCGTCGATACTTCCGAGGCGCCATCAAAAAGGACCGCAGTTTCCTCCCCGCCTATATCGGAATGGGCGAGATTCTGCTTCATGAAGGCAAAACTAAAGATGCCGTCGAAATCCTCAAGAAGGTGTACTCACGGACTCGAAGCGTGATCATTCTGCATCGTCTGGAAGAACTCTTCTTGGATCAAGGCGAGCCCAGCGAAATCATTCGGGTCTATCAAGAGGCCTTGCAACAAGACCCGCATAATCCGGTCCTCCAGTTCTATCTAGGCAAACTCTACTATCGGTTGGAAATGGTGGATGATGCGTTCGACCTGCTGTCGACGATCGAAGGCCCTCAGGACCATCTGTTGGACTATCACAAGATCATGGCCAATTTATACTTGCGGAAACAGCATTTTGAGGAGGCTATCGTAGAATTGAAAAAGGCCCTCAGCTTCAAAAAACGCGTGGTCGTTCCTTATATCTGCACACAATGTCAGCAGGAATCCGTCGAGTGGTCTGGCCGCTGCCGCCGCTGCGCCAAGTGGAACACCCTCACCGCTCTTCCTTGGCTGGAAGCCGGTCACACTGCCGCCAGCTCAGTTGGAGACGCCAGCTCCGCCCGTGCCATTCCCTATCAAGGCATTGCTTCTCCGTTTGAAACCGTGTAGGTTTCCCGCCAACCTCTGCTGAGTATTTGGTCTGTCGGTTTGTGGAGACCTACTCCTCGCTTCGTCAGATCAGGAGCCCAGCAGTTCATCACTGTTATTACCTTTGAGGATTCCATGACCTATACGACTTTTGCAGACAAAGCGCTCAACGACGAACCCCTTACTAGAGAAGAGTGTCGTTCCGTCTTGGCGACGCAGGATGACGAATTACTCGCGTTATTGCATGCAGCATTTCAAGTCCGCTCTAAGTATTTCGGCCGGACCGTCCGCCTCCAGATGTTGCAGAATGCCAAGAGCGGAGCTTGCCAAGAAGACTGCCACTACTGCTCTCAGTCTTCCATCTCGACAGCACCAATCGACCGATACAACTTGCTTCCTCAACAACAGATGATCGAGGGCGCCCGACAAGCCGCTGCCTCAAAAGCCCAACGTTATTGCATTGTCATCAGCGGACGCAGTCCGCTGGATCGAGAAATCGATGAAATCGCTAGAGCCGTTCGTTCGATCAAGCAGGAGATCCCAATCCAGATTTGTTGTTCACTTGGTTTGATGAATGAACCTCAAGCCAAGCGCTTGAAGGCCGCCGGCGTCGATCGGGTGAATCACAATTTGAATACCAGCGAAGCTTTCCACTCGTCAATCTGCACCACCCACACCTTCCAAGACCGATTGGCAACGATCAGAAATGTCCGCGCGGCGGGTTTGGAAATCTGCTCCGGTGGAATCGTGGGCATGGGAGAAAAAAATGAGGATGTGATTGAGCTGGCAATGGCCCTGCGTGACGTCAAGCCTGACTCAATTCCCTTGAACACGCTTCATCCGGTTGCCGGCACGCCATTGGAAAACTGCGATCAACTGACGCCGCAACGCTGTTTGAAGGTACTTTGTCTCTTCCGTTTTCTGCACCCACGCACCGAGATCCGCATCGCGGGCGGTCGCGAACACAACCTGCGCAGCCTCCAACCTTTGGCGCTTTATCCGGCAGACTCGGTTTTTGTGAACGGCTACTTGACGACTCCAGGTGCACCGGCTCCGGAAGTCTGGGGAATGATCAAAGATCTTGGGTTCACCATCGAGGTCGATTATCAGCAACCTGTAGCAAGCCAATCGCTATAGTGGACGACCGATCGATTCAACACCAGCGTTGTATTATTATTGCCGGACCAAACGGCTCAGGGAGACTACGTTCGCCAAAGAATTCCTGCTTCGCGAGGTCGGAGTCATCCATTTCGTGGATTCCGACCTCATTGCCGGTGGGCTTTCACGACTTCATCCGGAACTGGCTGCGGGACAAGCCGGTCGCCTTGTCCTCCTGGAGTTATCTCGTTTGGCTCA
>NZ_JBLYIG010000019.1:0-1811 GCF_049222245.1 Nitrospira sp. BLG_2
CTTCGGTGGCGTCAGCTACGATAAGGGGCAAATCTGCCACCAGTTCAAGCAAGGCTCGGATATGGTGGCGGTGACCCGGATTGAACGGGTGACCCGCGGCTTATGAGTCCGCTGCTCTACCAACTGAGCTACACCGCCACGTCATTGATTTCTAAGGGGCTTTGGTCTTGTCAGCCGAGCGCTCCGACCCCGAACTGTTCACCAACTGTTCACCGTGACCGTGCTTCCGGTCGTGGTGTTCCTGGAGCCTGCGCCCGGCTTCAATGAGGTCAGATCTCTTCACGATGTGGTACCGACGGTAGACGGAATCGGTCTTGTGACCACTGATTGCCATCGCGACCTTTCTTGGCACCCCGGCATCCTCCATGTTACTGACTGCTGTTCGACGGAAGTCGTGGATTAACGCCCCACGATAGCGCCGGTTTCCAACAAAACGCCCATTAGGATTTTCAAATCGCCCGAGTCCAGCTTTGACGCAGGCGGTTCGCCATGAACTCTTGATGGAAGCCAGTTTTTTCCCGCTAAGGTGACAGACCCACCGGCAATCCGGATACAGGTCCGAAGTGTGCTTATACCATGCGGCGAGGACATCGTAAAGGTCCCCGCCCATCACAGCGACTCGTTCTTCTTCCGTCTTCGTAGTCTCTGACGCAAGCCGGATCTCGACGTTCCGCTTCTGATGATCGATGTATACCTGAGGCCATTCGAGATTCATGGTCTCACCTTCGCGCGTCCCCAGCCAATACTCAATCGTGACCGGGATGCGAGCGTGCGGCGGCAGCAAGGCTCTGATCTTCACAAATTCCTGCCACGAGCGGTAGCCAGAGCGCGGGGGTGACTCTTTCAATTTGGTCCACTGTGGGACCGAGGTCACGAGCGGCGGCTTCCCCGCAAGCCCCAAGCGGTACGCGCGAAGCAAGAAGGACATCCGTCTATTGACACGCGCCGGACTCAATCCGTTCTCGCGCCACTCGGTTGCCCAATTGCGAAGGTCCGTTGCACTCACTGTCTCGGCGAGCATATTCCCCGCGAAAGCGCTCCAGAAGGCATGAAGCTGTTCTGCATTCTTGAGGGACTTGTAGCTATTTGCCTTGTAATCAGAAACGACGAGCTGGGTCAGCTCTCTGACCTTGGTCTCCATTTGCTGCGGCCAGCCAAAGAGGCCCCCATAGAAGCGTTCGCGCAATGTCTGGAGCACACGGCCTGCTGTCTCCCGCGTGCCATGAATGACCTTGCGGATATTGGGCCGGCCACGGCCCTGGTGCCACTTAATAAGATACCGCTTCTCCCCGATGCGTGTGACCGTGCCGCCTCCCGATCTTTTCCCCATGGATCCCCTTCAACTGAATTAGCTCGATCAGCTGGCCTTGGAATCAACTTGTCTTGGAACAGAACGTACTTTCTTGGCGCTGGCCGTTAACGGCGGCGGTGAATCATAGGTCCTTCGCTGGCGCTCTTCCCACTGCGCGACATCGCTCGGATGGATGCGCCACCGAGGACGGCGCCCTTTCCCTAGTCTGATTCCAGGTATTCCGTCGGGTTGACCCAGCACGTCGCTGTACAGGTAGTCCGGAGTGACCCGCAGGCGCTGCGCCAGTTGCTGTACGGTCATGTACTGGTCTTCGGCCTGCTGGGCATTCGAACTGGTCGTGGTGAGTGCTTCCCCTCGAAGTGATCGCATTTTCATATGACCTCTAACCTTTAGAGAGCCTGGAATAGAGTGTGTCAGTAGCCCCCTGGTAGTCGTTATGCCCGAACAGTAGACCTCTAGAGAGCCCACGCAGGAGCTGGTGCCGTTGTCCCGGACCATC
>NZ_JBLYIG010000020.1:0-3198 GCF_049222245.1 Nitrospira sp. BLG_2
CCAAGGCGCTAGAGATTCCACATAAAGCTGCTCGAACGCAGAGGATCCATTTGAGCTCTTGAGCGGAGACGTAAATCTCTATGGTTATGTCAGCGGCAATCCGATGTTGTACAGAGATCCGTACGGACTCTTCGAGTTGCCGCTGCTACCGCAAGAAGTCGTAGATATATCAGCAGGAATTGGTGATACGCTTTCTCTAGGGCTAACAGACTTGATTCGAGATGCAATGGATATCAACAATGTCGTTGATAAGTGTTCAAATGCATATAGCAAAGGAAGATATGCTGGCTATGCATTAGGTGGTTCAGGTCTTGCGTTACGAGGCGCTACCACACTTGGCGGAACACGCCTGGGGAGTTTTTTAAACAGCAATCGATATTTACGGATAGGACCTGGCAGAATGCCAGCGAATGGTCCACTTCCAGCATCGACCAATGCGCCAAGAATATCGATTGGCCCAGGACCAGGGAATCCGCATATCGATCTACGAGTTCGTGGTATTGATTGAGGGAACATTGTGGTTGACGATTCTTCCGATCTAAGCAATGCGATAAAGGCGATCGTTCGTGAACGACTCAATGTTTTGTCGTCCAAGGGGTTCGTGGAGCTTAGAGAACTTCCAAGTCAAACCAGCGAAGAAATCGTTCTGCAAGGAACCAAACTCACTTTGTCGGTATGGCATGACCTACTTCCTTCACAAGATCATCGGATTGTTGTCCAAGCCTACAAACCGGGGATGTTGGGGTTCGGACGCATGCACGCAGATGGGTTCGTCGTAAGTAGTCGCAATGAAAAGAGAGTTCTTACTCTAGAAGAGTGGGCGCCATTCAGTTAACAATAAAGGTTACGGTGGCGCGCACCGATTTCCCTGCCCTCACCACCAATTACAACACCGACAATCAATAACTCACATTCGGGATTACGACCGAGACCTACGATCTGAATGGGAACTTGGCAACAACTACCAATACGGGCGGCACGACGACGTACATGTGGAACGCGAAGAACACATGGCCATGGTGAACTCAGCAGTATTTCTTCCAGCAGATGATGATCTCGCCTGTTTAGGGCGAATTCATGGAAAAGCGCGAGTGTTGCGGCAACATTTTGAACAAGAAGTATTGAATCGGACTCTGAATCAGGTTCTGATTGTGGCAGATGATGGAACTGCCGTGTGCATTGATTCTGACTATGGAGACGTGCAGTTCAAGTTTGAGTGTTTTTTTCTCAAAGTCTTTTCCTGTGCGCCTGACTCATGGGGTGAAACCCTTGAGATATGTAAGGTTGGGGAGTGGCATTCCGTAAAGTGTCTATTCCGCTTTGAGTATGAGCGGCCTGCGGCGGAAGGGGAGGTCCCTAGTTCATGGGTGCAAGTTGTCAGAAGATTGGCGAAAAGAAATGAGCTCCCTGAGGAAGCCACAGCGATCGGCTGCGCCCTTGTTGGAATTGTATTCTGGAACTCAGTGAAACGATTCCCCATCTTGTTAGTCGCCAATGGTGATATTGACGGTGATGATCCGACAGCCATCCAGGTGAGCCAAGAACGGGAGATGATCGAATTATTTATGGAATCCTGCGAGTCCATTAACCTAGAGGACGTTCCAAAGTGGGCCGCAGAAGTCCGTAGTTGGCTTAGCGATCGATAGCAAGGCCTTGGCGACAAAGAAAAAACTTCAAGTGGGTCGGTCTTGCGTTGAGAATTCTTCCGACTCAAAGAATGCAATAAAGGAGACCGTTCGTGAACGGCTCAATATCCTATCGTCCAAGACGTTCACGGAACTTACTGACCTTCCAAGCCAAAGCAGTGAGGAAATTGTTCTGCGAGGAACTAAACTCACGGCCTGACTTTCATGATGAGACTTCTCAGCCGCTCACGCTGAACCAGTCGAATGCTGGAGAACTCCAGGCCGAACTGTTTGCCGTCGGTCCCGCGGGTTCGCACTTTTCTGATCGAGTTCGTTAGAAATCTGTATTGTCACGGCATGGTCCACTTCAAAAGAAGATCGGGTCAGCAATCTTTAGTATATGCATAGAAAAGATGTGAACAGAGGTAGTCACGACTCGTGCAAGTAGCCTTCTATAACCGCTCCTATCGCGCTTCAAATTCTGACCTTGACCCTGGCATCATCCTCTGCCACAAAGGACACCGGTACAGGAAGTTAAAGAAGGAGCGAGCGTAATGCGCACAATCAGCCGGCGGATGGCGGATTTGGCCCAATCGGAAATTCGGGCAATGACACAGGCCTGCGCGAGCGTGAAGGGCCTCAACATGGCACAGGGGGTTTGTGACACGCCGGTGCCGCCGATCGTCCTGGAAGGCGCTGAGAAGGCGATTAGAGATGGGTACAACGTGTACACGCGCTTCGATGGATTACCGGAGTTACGCGAGGCCATAGCCGGCAAGCTGGCGCACTATAACGGCATTGAGGCCGATCCGGAAACGCAGATCACGGTCAGCGCCGGGGCAACCGGCGCCTTTCACTGTGCCTGTGCCGCGTTACTCAATCCCGGCGATGAAGTCATTCTCTTTGAGCCGTACTACCAGTACCATATCAGCGCGCTCGTGGCTGTCGAGGCTGTTCCAGTCCCTGTCCGGATGCAGCCGCCGGCATGGACCTATTCTTTGCCTCAGCTCGAGCAAGTCGTGACTTCGAAAACAAAAGCCATCATCGTTAATTCACCTGGAAATCCATCGGGGAAGGTATTCAGCCGAGCGGAACTTGAGACGCTGGCGGACTTTGCGTGCCGGCACGATTTGTTCGTCATGACGGATGAAATCTACGAATATTTTCTCTATGACGGACGGCGGCATGTGAGCATGGCTTCTTTGCCGAATATGGCGGAACGGACGGTAACCATTGGAGGGTACTCCAAGACGTTCAGCGTGACGGGATGGCGGATCGGGTACAGTGTGGCAGCACAGCCATGGGCAAGAGCCATCGGCGCGATGAACGATCTGCTCTACGTCTGTGCTCCCGCGCCGCTCCAAATGGGAGTGGCGCGAGGCATCAGAGAATTGCCCGACAGTTTCTATAGTAACTTGGCGCATGACTATCAGCGGAAGCGCGACAAGTTTTGCGGCGCGCTGATCAAGGCAGGGCTCACTCCTACGATCCCGGAAGGCGCCTATTACGTGTTGGCGAATGTGTCTCGGCTTCCAGGTGACACAGGGAAAGCTCGCGCGATGTATCTGCTGGA
>NZ_JBLYIG010000021.1:0-3132 GCF_049222245.1 Nitrospira sp. BLG_2
CGTCGCCATTCTTCGCACATGGTGATTCCGCGTCCGCCGTAATTCGGCCAGTCTGGATCATTTGGATTGAAGCAGTTCGATCCCCCAAGTGGAGTATTCCTATGCCAAGACCGCCTGGTGGCAAGCCGTGGTAAAAGGGGGCAGTCAGCGGCCTTACGTGAGTGAAATTTCCTTTGACCCGGCGTTTGGGACTCATGTCATCATCGTCGCCGCGCCGATTCTGGACGATCAACATCGGGCTGTGCTCGGAGCCGTGACGATCCTGCTTCGGCGAGACACGTTGTTCCAGGCCATTGCCGAGGGTTCGTTCGGCGAAACAGGCCATGCCATGCTGTTCGCCTCGGACGGAGGTGTGGCGATTTGCCCGGTCCTCGCGCCCGAAGCCCACTCGATCGATGCCGAATTGGTCGACACCTTGGGAGCGTTGAAGCCAGGATGGACAGTGGCCGCGGACGACTCTCATGGAAACAAACGGGCCCTGATCGGGTTTGCACCGGTGCGATTCGCCGATCAACTCGCGGCAGGCAGTATCGGCGGGAAACACTGGGTTACGGTGGTCCGCCAAGATTCCTCGGAAATCTTTGCCCCGCTGGGCGAGCTGATGGCCAAGGTCTTGTTGTTCGGCATGATTGTGTTGGTCGTGCTCTCGGGTACAGGAGTGATCGTCGCTCGCCGAATCGCTCGTCCGATTCAGGTGTTGCATGACGGCGTGCAGCAGATCGGGAGCGGGCGATTGGAGCAACGGTTGGAACTCAAGACCGGGGACGAAATCGAAGGATTGGCACAGGCATTCAATCAGATGGCGAGCAATCTGCAGCGTTCATTCGGGCAGATTGAACAGCGAATGGCCGAGGTGCGGCGGCTGGAGGAGAAATATCGGGATCTGATCGAACATGCTCCGGAAATGATCTGTCAGCTCGATCGGGCCGGTAGGCTGGTGCACGTCAATAAGACCGGCCTCGACAAACTCGGATATACCGCCGACGAGATGCTGGGCATGAAACTATGGGACTTTATTCGCAGTGGGCAGGAGTCGCAAGTGTTGCACTTTCTGGAGCGGCTCGTTTCACACGGGCAAAGCTCGATGGAAACCGTGCTGTCGGCCAAGGATGGACGGTTGATGGATGTAGAGGTTCATGGGACGGCGCTGTTCGACCAAGAGCGAGGCGGGCTGATTCACTCGCGCGCCTTCGTTCGGGATGTGACCGAGCGGCGTCGTCTGGAGCAGGAGATACAGCGGTATACCGTCGGGCTGGAGCAGGCGGTGTCGGAGCGTACGCGGCAGCTGACGGTATCGCAAGCCCGCTACAAAGCCTTGTTCGACTTCGTGGCCGATTCGGTATTTATGGTGAGCGCCACTGGGTCCGTCGTCGCCGTCAATGAACGGGAGCAACAAGTACTGGGCTATGCCGAGTCGGAGATCGTCGGGAAAAACATTCTCGACATCGTGCCGGACGCGCACCGCCAGACCTTCACCGGGTGGTTGCGCGATATCAGCACAGCGCACCGGCAGGTCGCCACTCGGGAAATGACGGTGTACCACGCGGACCGTCGTGAGATTCCGGTAGAAATGGATCTGATTCGCATAGAAGGAACCGAACAATTGCTTGTGATGGTGCAGCTCCGCGATATTACCGATCGAAAGAAACTTGAGCGGCAACTCCAGTCATACCGGGAAGATCTGGAGCTGAAAGTCCGGGAGCGCACCAGAGAAATCGAAGACACCAAGCAATACTTGGAAAATTTGCTCGAGAATGCCAACGACGTCATTTATACGCTCGATCTGGATCAACAGTTCACCTATGTCAACGGGAAGGTCAATGCCTGGGGGTATCGCAAAGATGACTTGATCGGCCGGCCGTATCTCTCGCTACTGTCACGGCGTCATCGGGGCCGGCGCCTCAAAAATACATTGGATATCGGAGCCAAGCAGGTGTACGAGGTCGAAGTCGTGACTCGGCGGGGCGAAGCGCGCGCCGTCATGGTCAGTGTCTCGCCTCTCCAAGGGGCCGACGGGGAGATCCTGGGAGTGCTTGGCATCGCGCGTGATATGACGGAGACCAAAAAGCTGGAGCGACAGATGCGCAATGCCGAAAAATTGGCCTCAGTCGGCAAACTGGCGGCGGGAGTGGCCCATGAGATCAACAATCCTCTCGGAGGGATCCTCAATTGCCTCTATAACCTTCGAAAGGGCGCTCTTTCCCCGGCGCGCCAAGAGGAATACTGGGTTTCGATGGAGCATGGCGTCCGGCGCGTTCAGAAAATCGTTCGGCAGTTACTCGATTTTTCACAGCAGCATGAGCCGACATTCAGCCCGGCTGATATCAACAGAATCATCGACCAGGTGCTGGGGCTGACCACCCATCTTTTTGCTCCTAATCGGATTTGCTTGGAAACATTCCCGGGCAATGGCTTACCCACGGTCATGGTGGACCGGCATATGATCGAACAGGTCTTGATGAACTTGATCTTGAACGCCGTGCAAGCCATGAAAAACGGCGGAGTGCTGACGATCAGGACATCGGTGGCCGAGGGCATCTGCCGGGTCGAGGTAAGCGACACGGGATCCGGCATTCCTGCGTCAGTCCTCCCGCGGGTCTTCGATCCCTTCTTCACGACCAAGGGAGAAGGGGAAGGGACAGGACTGGGGCTCTCGGTGAATCTCGGCATCGTGGAACGCCATGGCGGAAGAATTTTGGTCGAAAGCGAAGTCGGAAAGGGAACGACGTTCACATTGTGCTTGCCCGTGTCCCGTGAACGTTCCTTTGCGGAGAAAGAAGCATGAAGGGGTTGACTATTTTGCTCGTCGACGATGAACCATTGATGCGCCTGTCCATGATGGACGCATTGGAGGCGGTCGGGTGCGATGTCCTAGCGGTGCCGACCGGTACGGACGGGATCGAAGCGATCCGAGGAGAAAAGACGTTTGATCTGGTGATCACCGATCTCCGGTTGCCGGGTGCGGACGGGCTGACCGTGCTCCGGACGGCCAAGGGCAAGGAGCCTCAGACCGAAGTGCTCGTGATTACCGCGCATGGATCAGTCGATACAGCCGTCGAAGCCATGAAACTGGGAGCATTCGATTACATCACGAAGCCGTTCCAGATGGATGAATTGCTCCTGATCGTTGAG
>NZ_JBLYIG010000022.1:0-1690 GCF_049222245.1 Nitrospira sp. BLG_2
CACATCCGCCTGAATGCATTTGTCCGCGAGCGGTGCCGTCGCCATCACATGATCGATCCGCCAGCCTTTGTTGGCGGCTAGCGAGGAGGGTGCGCGGTAGTCCCAGAATGTGTATTGCTGCCGTGTCGGGTAAAGCTTCACAAAGACATCTTGAAATCCCCAGGCGATAGTTTGTTCATAGGCTTTCCGCGCGGCCTCGTGATAGCAGACATGGTTCAGATGTTTCTCCGGACTATGGACGTCCATTGGTCGTGGGGCGACATTCATATCGCCGCACCAAATGGCCGGAGCCTGGGGCGAAAGATGGGCGTCGAAATAACGGCGTAATCGCTCGTACCAGGCGAGCTTGTACGCGTATTTGGGCGAATCGATCTCGAATCCCTGAGGGACATAGGTGTTGATGATCGGAATTCCGTCAATGACGACGCGGAGCAAACGAGAATCGTCCGGATCTCCTCCATCGTCGAATCCATACGAGACTGCTTCCGGTTTTTTTCGGCTGAGAATCGCCACTCCATTATAAGATTTCATCCCTCGAAATGTCGTTTCGTACCCGCTGGGAGCCAGGGCGAGCAATGGAAACTCGCTATCTTGAACTTTAGTTTCTTGAAGGCACAGGATATCCGGCTTGTGTCGATCGAGCCATTCGAGCACGATGGGCAGGCGCTTACGCAATGAATTGACGTTGAAGGTGGCAATTTTCATCTGAAAGTCGCTCGATAGATTCCACGCATCCTATCAAACGCGACCTCAGGCAACAAGTTGCAGAGATGTATGGGTGGCTCAATCACTCATCCGACATGATGAGTCCAGGTATCTTCAAGGCATGGACGGCGCTGCGAATGACGTCGATGACTTGGGGCCTTGTAAATCCGCGCCGCCATGCGAGACCGATTCGACGACCAGGTACCGGGTCCGCCATCCTGATCGCAATCAACCGATTGTTCCGGTACTTCGGTGTCAGTGCGCTGCAGGGCATCACGGTAATCCCAAATCCGGAGACGACCATCTGTCGGATGGTTTCTATGGAGTTCCCTTGCCAACCTTGGGCACCTGATCGACTCAGGTCTGTGCAGGTATCAAGCACTTGCTGACGGAAGCAATGCCCGGCATGTGGAAGCAGGACTTTTTGGGATGCCAATTGGCTGGAATCGATCACCTTCCTCTTTCGCCACGGGTGCCCGCTGGGAACCAGGATCTGAAACGGTTCATCGTATAAGGCGGTGGTGAGAATTCCCGCTTCGTCGAAGGGAAGTGCGATTATGATCACATCGAGCTTTCCATTCTTCAACATCCCGACCAGGTTCTGCGTGAGATTTTCCTCCAGCTCCAGCGGCATCTTTGGTGCACGCGCATTCAAGAGCGGGACCAAATCTGGAAGGATGTACGGCCCCACGGTAGCGATGACGCCGAGCCGCAGTCTCCCGTTAAGTTGATCCTTGCCTTGAGCGGCAAGGATCTTGATGTGCTTGGACACCGCCTGCCGGCTCATGTCGAAGGACTCCGCCACACCGTTCAGTGTCAGCGAACGATGGGCCAGGGTGTTGATGATTTGCCTTCGGGTGGGGTCGGCAATGGCTTGAAATACGTCTCTTCTCATAAAATGTTCTCGTTAATAGGCAACCGATCAGTTGCTCAAATATAATGCAACTCTTCGGTTGCGCAATAGGGAGAACATATTTTTTTAAAC
>NZ_JBLYIG010000023.1:0-2106 GCF_049222245.1 Nitrospira sp. BLG_2
CACCGTTCGGCCGATCGTCGCCGGGCACGGATGGACCCTGGTCGAAATGAATTTCCGAGCAGGGGCCGCATGGACCGGTGTCCGCCATCTGCCAGAAGTTGTCTTTTTCGTCGCACCGGACAATGCGCGACGGCAAGACACCGATCTGCTTCCATAACTTTTCAGCGTCATCGTCCTCGCGGAAGATCGTCACCCATAACCGATCCTTCGCCAAACCGACCGTCTGCGTCAAAAACTCCCAGCCGAATCTGATGGCGTCGTCTTTGAAGTAGTCGCCGAACGAAAAGTTGCCGAGCATCTCAAAGAAGGTGTGGTGCCGCCTGGTGTATCCCACGTTTTCAAGATCGTTGTGTTTCCCGCCGGCGCGAAGACATTTTTGCACGGATACGGCTCTCGTGTAGGAACGGGATTCTTCTCCGAGGAAGACCCGCTTGAATTGATTCATGCCGGCGTTGGTGAAGAGCAGGGTGGGATCCGCCTGGGGAATCAAGGCCGAGCTGGGCACCGCCTGATGGCCGTGTTCCTCGAAGTATCGGATAAAGGCTCTTCGCAGATCAGTCGCGCTGTTCTTCATACACGGATTCCTCGTCGATCCTGAACTTCTCTATCATACGATCAATGGTCTCCTCACTGAAACCCCGCTGGTGGAGAAAGCGCACCGTTTGCGAGCGAGTCAATCGACGGCCACGGCATCGTGCGGCCTTCAGGGCTCGGCAAGCCAACGCCTCTTCATTTATTTCACGAAACACATCTGCGATGACTTGATTCGCCAGAGTTTCCGCTATCCCCTTGGCCCGTAATTCCACCTTCAACCGTTCTTGTCCCATCGGCCGGGAGACCAACCGTTTGTCGATCCATCGCTGAGCATAGTCGCAGTCATTGAGATAATGGAGGTCGGACAACCGGCGAACAATTTGCCGTGCCTGGAGGGACGAGGCTCCTTTGGATAAGAGATACCGTTCGACTTGAACGGCGGTCCGATCTCGGCGCGCCAGAAACTGTACCCCGAGCTGCATCCACTCTTCTAAGGAAGATCGGCTTCTTCGCTTCGGCACATTCACCGCATGCCGTTATCGATGCGCCCGCTTTTCCTCGCTGCGTGAAACAGGCTTTTCCTCTTTCGTCTCAGCTTTTTTCTCATTGCGAGCCGGAACGCCGGCCGCCTCTCGAAGTTTCATTTCGATCTCGCGGGCTGTGGAGACATTATTCTTGAGAAAATCTCGGGCGGCGTCCCGCCCCTGGCCGATCCGTTCCGTTTTGTAGGAATACCATGCACCCGATTTCTCAATGATCTTTTTGTCTACCCCCATATCCACAAGCTCGCCGATCTTTGAAATCCCTTCGGCAAACATAATGTCGAACTCCGCCTGACGAAACGGCGGTGCCATCTTGTTTTTCACGACCTTCACACGGACACGACTCCCCATCACGTCCTGACCTTCCTTGATCGATTCGATGCGACGGATATCCAGCCGGACGGAGGAGTAGAATTTAAGCGCATTTCCTCCGGTTGTGGTCTCCGGATTGCCGAACATCACGCCGAGTTTCATGCGGATTTGATTGATGAAGATCACCGTCGTCAGGGACTTGGCAATGGCGCCTGTAAGCTTCCTCAGCGCCTGTGACATGAGCCTGGCCTGAAGGCCCATGTGGGCATCCCCCATCTCGCCCTCGATTTCCGCGCGAGGCGTCAACGCCGCCACCGAATCGACCACGATCAAATCGATGGCGCCGCTTCGCACCAACGTTTCCGCAATCTCCAATGCCTGCTCACCCGTGTCCGGCTGAGATACAAGAAGATCATCGGCCTGCACCCCCAGCTTTTTGGCATAGGTCAAATCCAAGGCATGTTCGGCGTCAATAAAAGCGGCTACTCCCCCCGCCTTCTGTACCTCGGCAATACAATGCAGCGTCAGGGTGGTCTTGCCGGACGCCTCCTGCCCAAAGATCTCGACCACCCGTCCCCGCGGAAGCCCCCCGACACCGAGAGCGATGTCGAGGCTCAAGGACCCGGTGGAAATCGCCGGCACATCGACCTTCTCCTCGGCCCCAAGCTTCATGATCGCTCCCTTCCCATACTGCTTCTCGATTTGGGAAAGTGCCAGG
>NZ_JBLYIG010000024.1:0-1589 GCF_049222245.1 Nitrospira sp. BLG_2
AGCAAGGTCCGAGGGATACAGTTTGGAAAGAAGAGGCATATCGGCCAGCGCCTGGAAGGATCGCTCAGGCCGGAGTACAATCACGAAGCGACAGATCGCTAAAAGCTCGTGCGGTTCTCTCCATGTAGGGAAGTCAAGAAACGCGTCGAGACCAATAATGAAGAACAACTCAGTGGATGGGCCATAGTGATGTTGTAGTGCGCGGATGGTATCGATTGAGTAAGACTTTCCCTGTCGCTGTATCTCGATATCCGAGACTGTGAAAAGTGGGCTGTCAGCAATCGCAAGACGCACCATTTCGTGGCGTGCATTCGCCGGAGCCAGCGAGCCGTTCCGTTTATGGGGAGGGTCGCCGGTCGGGATAAATAGAACCTGGGAGAGCTGCATTCGTTCGTGTACGTGATGAGCGATAGTCAGATGACAATTGTGTATGGGATTGAAACTGCCGCCGAACAAGCCTAGACGAACTGAAATTGAGCGCTGAGTACTGGCCTCGCCAAGCGGGCTGGGTGCCGAGCGCTGAAGATTTGAGGAATTCATAACTCAGGACTGAGGAATCAGAGCCTAGACTAAAGAATAACTAAATTGTCTCGGTGGATGACTTCTTCGTATTCTTGGGGCCCGAACTGTTCATGAATGTCCGTTGTCTTGAGGCCTTTCATCTGGCCCAATAGGCCGGACGAAACGTTCACCAAGCCTTTAGCAAATTCCGTTCCATCTGTATCGACACAACTGACTGGATCGCCGGCTTCAAACGATCCCGTCACCTGGAGGATGCCCGATGCCAGCAGGCTTTTCCCTCGATTGGTCAAGGCGTCTACCGCCCCCTGGTCGAGATGGACCTGGCCGCGGGAGCGAAGCGTAAAGGCAATCCAATGTTTACGGCTGTTCAGTCGGCGCTCCCGGGCAAGAAAGAGACTTCCACCGGGCCCGCCGGCAAGGACCGTTGGGAGGAGTCCGGCTCGCTCGCCATTGAGGACTAGAGTCGAGATTCCATACTCGCCGACTTTCTTGGCAGCCCGAAGCTTGGTCGCCATGCCTCCTGTACCTTCAAATGTGCTGGAAACTCCTGCAAGGCGCTCGATATCTGGGGTAATCTCCGTGATCAGCGGAATCAAGGTCGCCGACGGATTTTTACGCGGATCTTCCGTATACAGTCCGTCGACATCAGAGAGAATTACCAGCAGGTCCGCATCGGCCAGGTGAGCCACTTCGCTCGCGAGCGTGTCGTTGTCGCCGACCCTGATTTCATCCACCGCGACGGTATCATTTTCATTGATGATCGGCACGATGCCGAAACCGATGAGAGTCGCGAGTGTATGGCGAGCGTTAAGAAATCGGCGGCGATCGGCGAGATCCTGGTGAGTGAGCAGAACCTGCGCCACTTGAATATTGAGACGTTCAAATGCTTTTTCATAAGCCCACATGAGCCGGCTCTGCCCCACCGCCGCTGCCGCCTGCTTGACAGGGAGGCTTTTCGGGTAATCCTTCAGCTGCAACTTTCGGATACCGGACACGATGGCACCGGAAGAGACCACGAAGATTTCCCGACCCTGCGCTCGGAACATCGCAATTTCGTCGGCCAATCG
>NZ_JBLYIG010000025.1:0-3077 GCF_049222245.1 Nitrospira sp. BLG_2
TACACGTGGTGCCAACGGACTAAAAAATGAGGGGTCATGCTGCGGTGATGTCAGATGAATCGTTCTGCTATGCGGCGGGGGTTTTGAATAACGCATCCTGCAAGCACCGGCACGGCGGGATGGCAGCGTATCGCTCGCGCGAGAACTTTGGCTCGCTCGACGCTCAGATTTACGCTGTTGTTCTCAATAGCGGAGATAGTGGATTGCGAAATCCCAGTCAATCGCTCCAACTCACGTTGAGTCATCCTGAAGTTCTCGCACGATCGGAGAAAATGTCTGGGTGCGTAGGTTGGCCAAACGCTTCGACCTCGAATCGACATTACGGCCACTCAGTCGGCCGAGAGGGTCGTGAAAGGGGGCTCCCGGCCTCTGTCAGTATCGTCCAGCGCGAAGTAGGCTGCTCCTGTAGGTGATGCCACTGGTTGGTACTTTAGTCATAGGCTTCTCGACGATGACGCACAGCGCTTATGTCGATTCTTTGTTCTTTGTCGAAAATCGCGTAGATAACTCGGTAATCGCCAATGCGAATTCGCCACAAGCGTTTTTCACCGGTTAGCTTGAGAGCACCATGTGGGCGAGGCTCGTTCGCTAGCGACTCAATCTTGGGGAGGATGCGGCGGATGATTCCGGGATCAAGCACTTCCAATTCATGGCGGGCTGAGCGGGCAAAGACGATGCTGTACTCACCCACGAAGCTTTCCTGCTCGGCGTAGACGATCCTTTACAACATCCAAACTCTCTCGCGGTTCGCGAGCGCGTTTGCGCGCAACGATGCTGTCATAGAAGTCTTCCCACAGTCGGCCATGTCGTTTCAGATCGATCAGGACGGCAGTTTTCTGCCCTCGCTTATTGGTCAGGAAATCGATGCCTTTCATTGCGCCTCCTCACAAAACATGTCACATGGCAAACTATCTGTAACCATCCTAAAACGCAAGCTGTCTAGCCGTCGGCAGCTAGGAACTGAAACATTGGCTGTTGCAGATTGCGCTATGTCGTTCTCAATCCAGTGAGGGCCAGGGTGGTCAAACATCCCCGTCAGCGGATGGAGCGGCTTGCAATAGACGAATGCATCGCGCCACAAATCGCGCCCACAAGAGTTGGGGCCAGGTCTCTCAATCGAACATTGTGAGCGCGCTACACTTCCAGTCAATCGCGCCAACTCACTTTGAGTCATCTCCTGAAGTTCGCGCCCGATCCTGACAGATTCTCCCACTGAAACCGTGATCCGGGAGCGCGCCGCGCGGACGTCGGTGTTCCTCATTCGTGCCTCCTGAAATCATGCGCCGTCATTTCCATCAGAAGAACCGTGCCGCAGGTCGTACTGGGTACGCTTATGCCGCACTGTCCGTGCCTCGCGGCCGGTGATCTTCCCTATCACATGTCAACTGCCGTGTCGGACAGGCTGCCGCTGTTTTTTGAGAGGCCGGCCTATCGACTAAAGCGGGTGCGCCGAGAGCCGGTGCCTGTTCTAGAAAGCTTTTTGAAAGTCGGGTTTGCTCAACACGCGCACGATATCGATTCGATTGCCGGTTCGCGTGAAGACGACGCGATAGTCTCCTGCTCGCAAACGGTACATGGGGCCCTTTATCCCTTGAAGCTTTTTGATGCGTTTTCCGTCCGGGATTGGGTCGCCGGCGAGGCCGGTACAATCGGCGAGAATCTGTCGCGTGATCTTGTCAGAGCAGCGGTCAAGATCGCGCTGGGCATGTGCCGAAAGGTACACCTGATAGGTCACACAGAACGTACCTTTCTCTTTATTCGTGTTTTCCGATACTCGGACAATGCCATGGTCCTTCCGGCCCGAATATCTTTGAGGCCCTCCTCTATCTTCTTTCTCAACTGTGGACTGTGGGCCAACAGGATATCTTCGATGTCATCTTCCGTGACCGGGACCAGCATCGCCGTCGGCCGTCCATGAGTCGTGACAAGGACGGTGTTGCCGCGTTCCACGATCTTCAGCATGGCGGACGTCTTGTTCTTGAGTTCACGGACGTTGGCGAATTTCATGGATCCTCCGTAGTCACAAGTGTAGCCGCATTCTAGGTCGGTATGCCGGCACAGTCAATGTGGGGGCGGTGGAATATGCGTCCTGGGCGCCACGATGACGGTGTCGATATGCTGATTCATTTCGTCGGGTGACATGATGCGGCAGGGACGGGTCTTTCGGATTTCACGTCCTTCGGTGGGGTCTAATCGGACGAGAAAGACCTCGAAGCGAGAGGCTACCACATCCATTCGTTCTCATCCCAGGAGCTCGACGTGATCTCCGCATCAAGCAGCTGATCATCAGCGTGGCGGTGCATCTCTGCAAATGCGGCTGCCCACCCGACTCTGGGTTTCGCGGCGGACCGTATGACGAGTTGACCTTGTTGAATTTCCAGGTCCACGGCCCCATGCAGCTGGCATTGCTCAAGGACTGACTTGGGAATCCTGATGCCTTTGGAATTGCCGATTCGCACGACGCGCGCCTTCATGGCGCCTCCATATTAAGTTGGTTGACATCCGTATAGTTACATTGAAATTACACGTGGTGCCAACGGACTAAAAAATGAGGGGTCATGCTGCGGTGATGTCAGATGAATCGTTCTGCTATGCGGCGGGGGTTTTGAATAACGCATCCTGCAAGCACCGGCACGGCGGGATGGCAGCGAAGCGCCCGCGCCAACTCACTTTGCGTCATCTCCTGAAGTCCGCACACGACCCTGACAGATTTTCCATTGAGACCGTGATCCGGAAACGGGCCGCGGAGAAGTCGTCAGCGGGGCTCCCGGTAGCTGCTCGGCCACTCGGATTCGGCTTTGCGGTAGGGATGGCGCGGCGGTCTCCGGACGACCAGCCGTTTGAACAAGAGCGCGAGGGCGGTCAGTGACAATGCGGTAAAGACTCGGCTGAGCATATCGATACCTCATCAATAGCCTACCACGCTGAGGCGGGCACGCGAAAGGCCAAGCCAAGGGATCGGGTCGGCGAAAGGGTCGCGAGAAGTCCCCAATCCGCTGTTATGGCAATTGAGTACGGTGTGCCGGCTTACGAATGGCGAACACTGGAATGGTGTTCAAGCTGCCAGTGTAAATTGG
>NZ_JBLYIG010000026.1:0-6427 GCF_049222245.1 Nitrospira sp. BLG_2
CGGAAGGCACAAATTCTGCCCATAGGGTACGAGGAGATCGTTGTAGATGATCCAGTACTGCTTCGGTAGCGTGCGTCGTAGGGTCCGTTCAGATTCCTCCGGTGTCTTCGTTGTGATATAGCCCCATCGATTGCTGATCCGGTGGACATGAATATCGACACAGATCCCAGGCTTGCCGTAACCGATAGTCACAACCAAATTTGCGGTTTTTCGTCCGACTCCGGGCAAAGTGACCAGTTCATCGATGGAGTCCGGTACCACTCCGCCATACTCGTCGATCAGCCGGCGGCAAATTTGGTGAATGGCTTTGGCCTTCGTCCGATAAAAGCCTACCGGATAAATCACCTGCTCAAGCTTCTTCAGCGGCAGCTTCAACATGGCTGCCGGTGTGCGAGCCATGGCGAAAAGTCGATCACCCGCTTCCCTTGTTGTCCTGTCTTTGGTCCGCAAACTGAGGAGGGTGGAAATGAGGATGAGAAAGGGATCGCGGTCGGACTCTTTGGCTACGACTCCAACAACAGGTTCTTGCCAACGGCGAATCTCCCGCTTGAGGATACGGACGGCTGCATGGATCTGCTCCTGACGCATGGTGGGATAGATCACGAACGGGAAGGGGGTAAGACGAGAGGAAGATCCTTAACGGTATGTCTAGTCAGGCCTCCGTTTTGATAGCCACTTCTGCCGGCGCCGTTGAGCTTCACGTTGCTTGGCCTTCTTTCTCACGCTGGGCTTCTCGTAAAAACGGCGACGTTTCAGCTCACGGAACAGACCTTCTCCGGCAAGCTTCTTCTTGGCAACCTTCAGAGCTTTTTCGACATTGTTGTTGAAGACCTTGATTTCCATCCGATTGATTTTCGACTTTCTCAGGTCACTGGACCTGCTGTAACGGTTTTCAATAAATCGGCGCCGGAGTCTAACACAAGCTCTTGAGTTCATCAAGGCTTTCCGTCGCCTTAGCGATCCTGGGTTGTAGGGCCTCTATAAATCGATGATTTTTTTGTGCATTTGTATTTGTGCGAACTGTAACAAGACCTGCTTGAGCCGCTGCAAGGGCTATGGTCAGTCCCACCGTAAGATCCGAGTGAATGGTCGGTTTCGCTCCCTCGCGCAATATATGGAGAATCCGCGCCACGTCACAGGACAACTCCGCGATTTCTAAAGGCACTTCCGTAGCGCGCTGGAGGGCAATCGAAATCGCACTGAGGCGATCAGGATGTCGTTGGGGCATTTTGTAGGCGCCCATCAGCCCAGCGTAGACCTCTGTATCAGCTTGAACAAGCCGATGCAGCCGCGGGCTCAACTCTAGTAGACGTTGTTCCCTGTCCAATTGTCCGCCAAGACGTGCCCCCATAATGCCCAATGAAGCCGCCAAGGCACCCGTCAATGCCGCCACGCTGCCACCGGCCGGGGCAGGTTTGGCATCGGCAACCTCGGCAAGGAAATCCGACAGGGTGTGTGCCGGTTTTTTACTGTCGAGCAGCGCCTCAACGATTCTTGTCTCAAGGACCTGTCCGGAATCGAATCGATCAAGCTGCAACGAAGCCGCTGCCGCCTGACTCAATGCCGCTTGCGGGACTAATCCGATCAGTTCGCTACCCGCCACCTCTATTCCGCGCTTTACGGCTTCGGTCTTGACCCTCTGAAACGCGGTCAGAATGGGCGTCACGAGGTAGTCGGTCAAATTCATTGCGACCTGCACCATACCGCGCCTGGATAGCGCTACCCCGATCGCTTTCACGGCGGGCAAGCCGCCATTTGAGTGACGGACGGCCCGCGCGATGGACCGGGCCTGGTCGACTTCCGTCGTGCAGAGGTTCACGTTGTAGGCGATCAGCGGAGGACGGGCGCCGATGGCGATCGCTCCCGCGCTTTGATGCAGTCGTGGGGGGCCGAAGTCGGGAATCCAACCAGGGTCCGACTCCATCCGAAAAGCCAGACCGTCGAGTCCTCCTCGTCTGACAGCCTCTAATGGAACGTGATCAGCGCGACCTGCTGCACGTTCGTATAGGAAAACCGGGACCTCCAGCTCGCGTCCGACTCGTTCGCCTAGTCGTTTGGCGAGCTGGACACAGTCTTGCATTGTCGCACCCCTGATCGGGATAAACGGCACAACATCCGTTGCGCCGATGCGGGGGTGTACTCCAACATGTGTACGCAGGTCGATGAGTTCAGTGGCGATCCGAACGACACGAAATGCAGCTTCAATAATCTCGTCCGGATCTCCGCAGAACGTCAGCACCGACCGGTGATGGTCCGCATCCATCGAGTGATCCAAGAGCGCCACGCCGGCTGTCGAAGTCACGGCATCGATCAAGGCGTCAACAATTCCTTGATCCCGGCCTTCACTGAAGTTGGGAACACACTCGACGAGTCGATCCATAGGTTTCTGCACTGTAACGAAAAAGCCGGAGGACGATGATCGTTCCTCCGGCTTCTGGCTTAACTGTCTCTTACAGTGGGCTGGCTATTTCGTCTTCTTAACGAACGCCTTGTAGATGCGGCCCGACTTTGCTTGTTCCTCTTCCAAGCCCATCATCTGATGGCCTGTGGTTTCACACCAAGCCGGCATGTCTTTTTTGATGCCCTCATCATCGGAGACGACTTCCAGCACCTGTCCCAACGCCAACTCTTTGATTTTCTTGGACGTGAGAATGATCGGCATTGGACAGAAATACCCCAACGTGTCGAGTTTGACATCGGCCTGCATCATGCAACACCCTCGCTTCAATTCAGATGAACAGATTGACACTGCCTTGCTTGGCTTCCGCCAAATACGTGGTCACGCCGGCGAACTGATCGATGCCGTCGATCAACGTATCCTTGGTAATACCCATGAGGCCCATCGTCGTCGTGCAGGCGATGAACCGCACGCCCAGATCGAGGGCTGTTTGCATCAACTCCGGCACACCGGGCATCCGGTTTTGCTTCATCACCGTCTGCATCATCTTAGTCCCCAACCCACCGAAGTGGAAACGAGACAATGGAAGCGTATCGGCGCCGCCTCTGTTGAGCAGTCCAAACATCCGTCGAAGCCAGTCTTTGGCCGAACTGGTCCTCCCCCGCCTCCGAATAGCATTCAATCCCCAAAACGTAAAAAATATCGTCACACGCATACCCATCGCAGCGGCGCCGGTGGCGATAATAAAAGCCGCCATCGCTCGATCGAGATCACCGCTCAGCAACACGATCGTGACTCTCTCCGACTTGGATTCTTGTAGTTGCGCCAATGTCGTCGTCGGCTCTATGTGTGTGGCTATCATGATCTCACCCTGTATACTTCGAATTCTGACCAAGGACAGAATAGTATGTGATCCTTCGGGGTGTCAAGAAACGGCTAGCGGCGCTACCGTGTGGTCATTGCTTGACCTATCTCCGTCCCCTCGTTATAGTCGGAATCCATTGCGCCATACCCGTCTCGCGAGGTTCCTTCCTATCAAATGACTCTCATGATCGAACAACCGTCACCTCAGGTTGCATCTTCCAAGAGCGCTCCACTCTTTGGCTTTTGGTACCCGGCCGTGCCCAGCAATACACTCCGCCCTGGCACGATGAAGGGGTTGCAGATGTTGGGTTTGCCGATCGTCCTTTGTCGTGATCGAGCCGGCGGCCTCGCGGCGATGCGCGATATCTGTCCGCACCGTGGTATGCCTCTGTCCTTCGGCCGGTTCGACGGCGAGCGAATGGAATGTTCGTATCATGGGTGGCAGTTCGACATGAAGGGGCGCTGTCGATGCATCCCCGCTCTTCCCGAACAGGGGACTCTACAAACCGACAAGATCGGCGTCACGACGTATCCGGCTGAGGAAACCGACGGCATGATTTGGCTGTATTTGGCCGATGAACGAGGTCATATCGATCCGTTGCCGCCGGTCCCGCGTATGCCGCTCCCATCGGAACCTCGACAATCGTTCCACATTTCGTTGACCTATGCCTGTACTCCGGACGATGGCATCATCGGTCTCATTGATCCGGTTCATGGCCCCTATGTTCATTCTTGGTGGCGCAGTGACGCCCGTATGCATGAGAAGACGAAGATCTTTGAGCCGATTCCGTACGGTTTCCGGATGACCGCCCACCGACCGGCGAAGAACAGCGGCCCGTTTCATTGGATGGAACGTATTTTCGGAGGACCGCTCACCACCACGATCGACTTCTTTCTGCCGAATCAACGGGTGGAACTCATGCAATGCG
Source organism: Nitrospira sp. BLG_2 (assembly GCF_049222245.1). Taxonomy (NCBI): domain Bacteria; kingdom Pseudomonadati; phylum Nitrospirota; class Nitrospiria; order Nitrospirales; family Nitrospiraceae; genus Nitrospira; species Nitrospira sp. BLG_2. The sequence goes on from NZ_JBLYIG010000026.1 coordinate 4,192, forward strand.
GAAGAGCGTGGCTCGCCAATCGATTGATGGCTACGCCGATGTCCGACATGGAATGTCGCATCGATTTCTCCGCCTATTGGGTCGGGCTGCATTGGATTCCGTTCGGCAATCTGATTTTTCGCACGCTGACCAAAATGTTTCTCGGCCAGGATGAACGGGCGATGAAGCACTTGGCGGTGGGACTTCGCCACAAACCGTCGTCGATGTTTCTGGGTGATGCCGATATGCCGGCGAAATGGTATTACAAGTTGAAGGCCGCCCATCAGGCTTCGGTCCAAACCGGCCGGCCTTTTGATCATCCTCTCAAAGAGCGCGTGACGCTCCGGTGGCGAAGTTGACCTCGCTCTTTCTGGAGTCCATGCCGATGTCAGGGGTCACGCCTGCAGGTCTTCTTGCTCATTCGCTAAAATAAACCCCATCGCTCGTTTGATCTGGTCGCGCGTTCCCAGAAGTACCACGATGTCGCCGGCAAGGAGTGTTGTTTTGTCCGCTGGATTGGATTCGGTGACGCCGCCTCTGGTCAAGGCGATGATGGACGTTCCAATTCGCGGCCGCAACGCCAGTTGAGCGATCGTCTTTCCGGCTGCCGGCGAATCTTCCTCGATGCGGCAGGTCTCCACTTCGACATCAGCGAGGGTGCCGCCGCGGAGATGGTGAGCCAGCTCGGGGAGCTCGCTGCGGCGGAGGAGGGCGTATCCTTCCCGACGCACCTGTTCGGCCTTTCGTATGATGAAATCTTGCGGCATGTCGTAGGTGCGAAGGACGAGCGCAAAAATTTCAATCGACGTTTCAAATTCTTCCGGTACCACATCGTCCACGCCCAGCTGGTGCAATTCCTCCAACTCTCGCAAATAGCGTGTGCGAACTACGATGTGAATTTTCGGGTTCAAGCCTCGAGCCACCTGCACCGTCCGTCGGGCCATGAACGGATCGGAGATCGCGACGACCAGGACCCGTGCGTCTTCGATCTTCACGTGTCTCAAGACATTCGGGTTTGTGGCATCCCCATAGTAGAGCGGCAAACCGTGGGCTGCTTCTCGTCGCACCGCGTCGCCGTCCAAATCCAACGCGATGTAGGGCACCTCCGTTTCACCCAATACACGGGCCAGGTTGCGTCCGTTGAGCCCGTATCCCACGATAATGACATGGTCTTTGATGTGTAGATGCCGTCCCTCTGCTTCGAGCACATGGGCCGTCGTCTGCCCGGGAAACCAATGGTGAAGCCGTTGCACGGCCTCGACACGTCGCGCGAGATGCGGAGATAACTGCATCAAGAACGGCGTGATGATCATGGAGCAGACCGAAACCGCCAGAAAGATTTGATACGGCGCTCCGTACAAGAGCTTATTTTCCAAGCCGACCTGTGCCAGGATAAAACCGAACTCTCCTACCTGAGCAAGGGCAATTCCTGTCATGACGGCCGAGCGAGGAGGCATGGAAACCGCCAACACGGCTCCCGCTCCGGCGATGAACTTGACGAGCAGTACGACGAGTAACACACCGGTCACGACGAGCGGATACTCCAGCAAGATATGCCAATCCATGAGGATGCCGATAGAGACAAAAAATAAACTATTGAAGCTGTCTCGAAACGGCAACACTTCGGCGATGGCTTGATGACTGTACTCCGATTCGGAAATCACGAGTCCGGCGATGAAGGCTCCCAAAGCGAGCGACAGCCCACCGAGAGACATCAACCAAGCAATGCCGAGGCACATGACGATGATGGTCAACAGAAAGAGCTCTCGGCTTCGGCTACGAACGATGTGGTCGAGTAATTTCGGAACCACATACCACGCGGCTGCGATGATGCATGCGACCACCACTATCGATTTCATCAACGAGAGCAGCACCTGGCTGAACGTCCCTTCCCCGTGGCTGGCAAGAATGGGCGTCAGTAAGATCATGGGGACGACGGCCAAGTCCTGGAAGATCAAGATTCCGATGGTGGCCCGCCCATGAGGTGAATCGCTGTCTCCGCTGGCGGCCAACGCTTTCAATACAATCGCGGTGCTGCTGAGCGAGAGCAGAAACCCCCAAAAGATCGCTTGCGGTGTCGGTAATCCTGCCAGTGTGCCGCCGAACCATGCGATCGCGATGACCCCACCGACTTGAATCGGAGCAGCAATCAAGAGCAGTCGTCGAAGCGAGGTCAGTTGCACCAGAGAGAACTCGATACCGATGGTAAACAGCAGCAGCGCAATCCCGATTTCCGCCAGCATGTGCACCGTCGCGA
>NZ_JBLYIG010000027.1:0-3701 GCF_049222245.1 Nitrospira sp. BLG_2
CGTCTCCAATCTCGACCCCCTGACCAGTGACATGGCGATGCAGCTCGGACGGGCCGCGGCGCATATCTCTATGCGGCGAGCGGGCCGTCATCAGATCGTCATTGGTAAGGACACTCGTATTTCCGGGTATATGCTGGAGTCCGCTTTGATGGCGGGAATCTGCTCGATGGGTGTTGATGTGCTGTTGGTCGGACCGATGCCGACACCGGCGATCGCATTTTTGACCAGAAGTTTACGGGCTGATGCAGGGGTGGTCATTTCGGCGTCGCACAATCCTTATCAAGACAACGGAATCAAATTCTTTTCAAGTGACGGATTCAAGCTACCCGACGAAGTGGAAGCTCGTATTGAAGAACTGATCGTATCGGATGAAATCAGCCATCTTCGACCGACGGCAGACCTCATCGGCAAAGCTTACCGCATCGACGATGCAGAGGGACGCTATATTGAATTTGCAAAGCGGTCGTTGCCGAAGGACTTGGATTTTCAGGGGATCAAGCTCGTTGTCGATTGCGCGAACGGCGCGGCATACAAAGTGGCTCCGACGGTTCTCAGGGAATTGGGAGCCACGGTTGAAGTCATCGGCAATAAACCGGACGGGATGAATATCAATGCCGGTTGTGGTGCCGTCCATCCTGAGCTCCTGCAAGAGTCGGTACGTCGTTGCAACGCGGACCTTGGTATCGCGTTGGACGGCGATGCCGATCGGGCCGTCTTTGTCTGCGAACAAGGAACCGTTATCGATGGCGATCATGTGATGGCGGCCTTGGGCTTGGATCTTCATCGAAACGGGCTTCTAGCCAAGCAGACTTTGGTCGGAACCGTGATGAGTAACTTTGGACTGGAGCTGTCGATGTCGAAAACGGGCGTCAAACTGATTCGGACGCCGGTCGGTGATCGGTATCTGCTCGAACGAATGTTGGCTGAAGGCTATAACTTCGGAGGAGAGCAATCAGGGCACTTCATATTTCTTGACCATAACACCACCGGAGACGGCCTGATCTCGGCTCTGCAGATCTTGTCACTGGTGAAGCGAACCAAGAAGCCGTTATCCGAGTTGGCCAAGGCGATGACCGCCGTACCGCAAGTATTGGTGAATGTGCATGTTACGCAGAAGCCGCGATTGGAATCGATTCCCGACATTGATTGCGCCATCCGAGAAAGCGAACGCCGCCTGAACGGGTGTGGGCGAGTTCTTATCAGGTATTCCGGGACAGAGCCGCTGTTGAGGATCATGGTGGAAGGAGAACAGTCCATCCTGGTCAAGAAAGTGGCCGAGGATCTTGCCAAGGTCGTGCGAAAACATATCGGCTGAGTGTTCCCTCCTTCCTCAAGGTACAAGGGAAGCTCATGCTCCCATCCCTTACAGCAGCGTTTTTTGTCGGACTTCTATGTGGAGCGCAGATTTCATTTTTTCCGCTCTCCATCATGGCATTATTGGCCGGTATTGCCGTTGGATTCAGCATTCTCGAGCGAACCGGTTCTCTCGACTCACCCTCCGCACTGCTGCTGTATGCGAGCCTCCTCGCCGGAGTAGTTTACTGGTGTCTCACCATCCCGGCGTCGGAGTTGCCCAAGATATTCCCGCCTCTTGACGAGACCGTTCAAACCTCGGTCGTCGGTCGAGTTACGGCCCCCGTTCAGCACAGTGTGGGGCGCCAGACAATGGTGGTTCAAACAGATGAATCCAATTCGGAATCAAGACGGATACGTCTCGTGTGGCGCGACCCGGGTATGACTCTTCATTACGGCGACCATATTTCATTTCGAGGAAAACTTCACCGTCCACGCGGGTCATTGAACCCGGGTGGATTCGATTATGCCGCTTATATGGAGCGTCAGGGCATCGACCTTCTGGCAACCGTGACTGGTACTCAGGCGGTGACGTTGTTAGATGAAGAGTCTCATGTCGGGTTGTGGGGATTATGGAACAAGATCGATCATTGGAGAGCCACGATACGTGCGGTAGCCATCAAGACATTGAGCCAACCCACCAGAGGACTATTTCTCGGCATGATCATCGGTGAGCGAGGCTATCTCGAACAAGAGCTCCAAGACTGGTTCATGGTGACGGGAACCGTTCATCTGCTCTCGATTTCAGGCTCACATCTCGGGCTCGTGGCTGTCGTAATTTTTTGGTTGGTGAAAAGGCTTGTCCTTAGGCTTCCTCTCCCTCTCTTGTTGACGCTATCACGAACAGTCACCCCGTCGAAGATAGCAATTCTGCTCGCCTGGCCGGCCGTCGCACTCTATGCGGTGCTCGCGGGGGCCGAGTTAGCGACCGTGCGTTCGCTCGTGATGATTACCATGGCGATGATCGCAATGTGGCTCGGGTATGAGCGCCATCTTGGCCATGCCATCGCGGTGGCTCTCCTGGCGATCCTCCTGCATGACCCTCGTGCAGTCTTTGACATTTCTTTTCAACTTTCCTTTCTTTCCGTACTCGTGATGGTCAAAATGATCGTGCTTACGAAATCATGGAATGCCGACAATGCAGGAGACGACAGTCAGCTGAGATATCGATTCATTGGCCAAGCGCTCAAAGCGCTGTCGATGAGCGGGGCTGTGACTATAGCTACATTGCCCATGGTTGCGTTCTATTTCAATCAGGTTCCCTGGATGGGAATCATCACCAACCTGATAGCCATCCCGTTTACCGGTGTCATCTTGGTACCTTTGGGGCTGTTTGCTGGTTTGTGGACGATCGTGACGGGCGCCGAGTCTTTGATTCTTGGCTCAACAATGGAGCGATTGTTCGAATTGATGGTGCTTGGATTGCAGTGGTGTGCCCGCTTTCCAGGAGGGGAGTGGCATGTGGCAGCACCATCCATACCAACGATCGCCCTGTTTTACTCCGGGTTACTTATCGCAAGCTTTCCCGTCATATCGTGTCGCGTGCGAATTGCAGGCGCCGCTTTGTCGCTATTGTTGATCGGCTGGTGGCTGAGCCCTCCTGTGTCGCAAATAGACGGCGATCGCTGGCGTGTCACATTTCTTGATGTCGGACAAGGAGATAGCGCCGTTATCGAGTTGCCGGATGGTGAAACCGTTCTGATCGATGGCGGAGCTCGATATGAACGATTTGACATGGGGAAAAATGTAGTCGCACCGTTTCTGTGGAGCAGGAACATTCATCATATATCCCATGTCATTGGGACACACCAGCAACTGGATCACGTCGGTGGATTGATTTGGGTACTCCGTCATATGTCAGTCGGACAGTACTGGGGTGGGGGAATAGAACGCTCGGAGGCATTCGTTGAAGACCTTAAAACAGTCCTTCATGATCGGCATATCGATCAGCATACCGCGGTGAGTGGCCAAGACCTGTTACAGTCCGGTCAGTGCCGACTCAGTATTCTTAATCCACCTGACACACCGGTAATTCGTGCGTCGACTCAGCCCTATACCGGGACCATATTGAACAATCTGTCCATTGTCTCACGGCTGCAGTGTGGAACCTATTCCATCCTTTTTGCAGCTGATATTGAAACTGCCGGATTGAGGCGGTTGAACGAAGAAGGATACCAACCGGTGACCGTACTGAAAGTACCCCATCACGGAGCTCGCAGCTCGCTGGATCCGGACTGGATTCGGCAACTCCAGCCACAGTATGCGGTCATCTCGGTTGGTGTGGCTAATCCTTATGGACATCCGGTGGAAGCAGTCCTGGAAGCCTATCAAGATCAGCACATTCCAAT
>NZ_JBLYIG010000028.1:0-3726 GCF_049222245.1 Nitrospira sp. BLG_2
CGAATTCGCCCAGAAGATCACCTATCGCACCACCGGGGTGACTCCGAAGGACCTCATCAAGAGCTTTCGCAACAGCTACCATCCCCGTATCGCCGTCACCGTGGACATGATCGCCACCGGCACCGACATCAAGCCGGTCGAAATCGTCGTCTTCATGCGCGCCGTCAAGTCCCGCACGTTCTTCGAGCAGATGAAGGGCCGCGGCGTCCGCGTCATCAAGGCCGACGACCTCAAGAGCGTCACGCCCGACGCCGTGAGCAAAGATCACTTCGTCATTGTGGATGCCGTCGGCGTCTGCGAGATAGACAAGACCGATGCGAGACCGATGGAAAAGAAGCCCAGCGTGGCCTTCGACAAACTGCTCCAAGCCGTGGCCCTGGGGAGTATCGATGAAGACGTGCTCACGAGTATCGCGGGGCGGCTCGCTCGCATGGAGCACCGCATCACAAAACAGGACGATCAGGCCATTGTGAAAACCAGTGGCGGCCACTCGCTCAAGGATCTGAGCCGTAGATTGATCGAAGCGGTCAATCCCGATCGGCAAGATGAACGGGCCAGGCAACAATTCGGCACCGACAAACCGACAGAGCAGCAGATTCAGCAGGCAGCAGCCGCGCTGTTGCAAGAAGCAGCCAAGCCCTTTCAAGACCCGAAGCTGCGCGAACTGCTCATCGACATCAAGAAGAAGAACGAACTCATCATCGACCACGTGAGCCAAGATCAGGTCCTCGAAGCAGGGTTCAGCGCCGATGCCCTGGCCCGCGCTCGCACCCTCGTGCAGTCGTTCGAAGAGTTCATCCAGAAGCACAAGGATGAAATTTCCGCCTTGCAGATTCTCTACACGATACCTGTGCGTCAGCGAGTGACGCAGGCAGGCAAGCGCCTGACCTTTGAACACATCAAAGAACTGGCCGATGCCATCGAAAAGCCACCGTATCTCTGGAACGAATCCCAGCTCTGGCAGGCCTACGCGGCCCTGGAGAAATCGAAGGTCAAGGGGGCGAGCGGCAAGCGCATCCTCACAGACCTCGTGTCCCTCGTCCGCTTTGCCATTCATCAAGACAACGAACTGGTGCCGTTCCCCGAACGGGTCAACGCCAACTTCAACTCCTGGCTCGCGCAGCAACAATCCTTACCCCCTCTCCCTCAGGGAGAGGGTAGGGGTGAGGGTCAGGGGCGTCGCTTCACCCCCGAACAACTTCATTGGCTCGACATGATCCGCGATCATGTCGCGGCCAATCTCGGCATTGAGAAGGACGACTTCGAGCTTGCCCCGTTTGCACAGGAAGGTGGATTGGGAAAGGCCCATCGGTTGTTTCCAGATGGCCTTCAAACGATAATAGAGGCGTTGAACGTAGCTCTCGTGGCCTAAGAGAGGAAGGACGCCATGTCGACAGCCGAACGAATCTTCAAGGAAGCGCAGAAACTTCCGGACAGCCTCGCGCGGGAGGTGCTGGATTTCATCGAGTACATCGAAATCAAGCACGGCCTTCGCGACAGGCCCACGGAAGAGTTGAAGCAAGCCCAGGAACCGGCAATGCGCCATGTGTGGGACAACCAAGACGACGAGGTTTGGAATGGCGTGTAGGCCCGGCGACCTGGTCTTGGTTCCCTTTCCCTACTCGGACCTCCAGTCAGCAAAGAAACGCCCCGTCATGGTCTTGACTCCGCCGGATCGACATGCCGACTTCATCGGGTTGGCCATCACGTCCGTCGAGCAGAAGAACGCGGCGCTTCAGATCGGACCGACGCACTTGGTGCAAGGTGCGCTACCCAGACCTTGCTGGATCAGATTCGACAAGGTCTTCACCCTTTCCGAAAGCAGCATCGTCAAAACCTTCGGCGCTGTGTCGCCACAGACCATACAAACTGTATTGCAAGGACTCTGCTCCGTGGTCGGTTATGTCCGCACGTAACAAGCGGAACAAAACACAGGCCATTCTGGAGCAGGCGCTCAAACTCCCTTCTGCAGAGCGCGCACAAATCGCCGAACACTTGATTGCCAGCTTGGATGAGGGGTCCGATACCGATGTGGAACAAGCCTGGCAAGAAGAAGTGCAGCGCCGGATTCAGCAGATCGATCGCGGGGAAGTCCAAACGATTCCTTGGGAAGAGGTGAGGCGACAGTTGCGACGTAGCCGATGAGTCCTCATGTCCCTGGCGACATCTTGAGACCAATCATCGATGAACTGCTTGCCTGCAAGTGCGCCGAACCTGCCCGCGCGTCATGCGCAGGCGAGGTTGGGCATGCAGGCAGGAACGGGGCGTTGGTAGCTTAGCGATGTTGAACAAGAGCAACACAACTTGGCCTCAGAAACCGTTATCCGAAGTGGTGGATCTCAATCCACGACTTGATAAGTCTGCCTATCGAGACGACCTCGAAGTGTCCTTCGTCCCTATGGCCGCGGTTGAAGCCGGCAGCGGACGGATGGAAGTTTCTCAGACGAAACAATTCGCAGCGGTCAAGAAGGGCTACACACCTTTTAGGGAAGGCGATGTCTTATTTGCCAAGATCACTCCGTGCATGGAAAACGGCAAAATGGCGGTCGTCCCAAAACTCACAAACGGCATAGGTTTTGGATCGACGGAGTTTCACGTTCTTCGCCCGCACGATGGAATGGATCCGCGCTACGTGTACTACTTCGTGTCTGCACAAGGCTTCCGGCGTGAAGCTGCCCATCACATGACTGGCGCCGTAGGCCAGAAGCGTGTCCCGCAGTCTTTTCTTCAGGAGGCATCAATTCCGGTTCCGCTCTTAGAAAATCAGAGACGCATCGTCGCGGAGATCGAAAAACAATTCTCCCGCCTCGATGAAGCCGTTGCCTCGCTCAAACGCACCAAGGCCAACCTCAAACGCTACAAAGCCGCCGTCCTCAAAGCCGCCGTCGAAGGCAAACTGACCGAAGTCTGGCGCAAGGCTCATCCGGACGTCGAACCAGCCAGTAAGCTCCTCGAACGCATCTTGGCCGAGCGGCAGGGGAAATGGAATGGTCGAGGGAAGTACAAAGAGCCATCAACCGTCGATTCTAGTGGCCTGCCAACATTACCGGAAGGATGGTTGTGGGCTTCTCTGGAACAGCTCTCTTGGCATTCTGCCTATGGGACATCGGTCAAATGCGGTTATGATAACTCCGGACCAAATGTTTTGAGGATCCCCAATGTTGAATCTGGCAGGCTGGATTTCGGAGATCTGAAGTTTGCACCAAAGTCTTTTCAGATAGAACGCGACGAGGAACTATCGGTTGGCGACGTTCTCATCATTCGTACGAATGGTAGTCGAAGCCTGATTGGGAGAAGTGCTGTAGTCAGGCAACCACTCATGTCGCGTTCCACATATGCCTCATACCTGATACGATTTCGGCTGGTCCAGATATCAGAGGTCGTTGCATGGGTCAGTACAATTTGGGATGTCGTTTTTTTTTCGCCAATGGATTGAGCAGCGAGCAGCCACCTCTGCGGGGCAGCACAACATCAGTATGACGGTGCTAGCCACCTTGCCAATTCCCTTGCCACCAGCTGCTGAGCAGAATCAGATTGTGGCCGAAGTCGAGCGCGGCCTGTCCGTCATCGACGAACTCGAAGCCGCCGTCGAAGCCAACCTCACCCGCGCCGAGCGGCTGCGGCAGTCAGTTCTAGCCCAGGCCTTTTCTGGGAGCCTCGTAAGCTGATCGATCCATGCCGCCCAACCCCACCCCGATACTCCGATTCACCCACATTGACAATCTC